>NZ_JBFBDY010000518.1:0-4556 GCF_040683475.1 Kitasatospora sp. NPDC093558
GCCGGGCGTCGCGGGAGCGGCCGCCGCCGTCCGCACGGCGCGCGGCGGCAACCAGCTGCTCGTCGGCTACCTGGTCCTGCACACCACGGACGAAACACAGGAAGCCCACGGAACACAGGAAGCCCACGAGCCCTTCGACCGCGCCCAGGCCGTCGAGCGCCTGCGCGCCGAACTGCCCGCCGCGCTCGTCCCGCTGCTCGCGCCGGTCGACGCGCTGCCCACCCGGACGTCCGGCAAGGTCGACCGCAACGCGCTGCCCTGGCCGCTGCCCGACCTGGAGACCGGCGGCCCGACCGAGCAGCTGTACGGCACCGAGGCCTGGCTGGCCGAGCAGTGGGCCGAGATCCTCGGCGTCACGGTCGGCGGCCCGCGCGACGACTTCTTCGCGATCGGTGGCGGCAGCCTGGCCGCCGCCCGGCTCACCACGCTGCTGCGCACCCGCTACCCGAGCGCAGCCGTCCTCGACATCTACCAGAACCCGACGCTGCGCAAGCTGGCCAGGCACCTGGAGCGCACCGCCCCCGACGGGGTCGAGGCTCGGACAATCAGCCCGGTGCCGACCAAGGCCAAGCTGCTGCAGCTGCTCCTGATGTTCCCGCTGTTCACTGTGGCGGGCCTGCGCTGGACGGTCGCCCTGCTGGCGGCCGGCAACCTGCTGTCGTACGTCGGCGACTACCCGTGGGCGCCCACCGCCTCCTGGTGGGCGGTCGGCGCGGGTGCGCTCGCGCTGTACACCCCGGCGGGCCGGCTCGCGATCGCGGCCGGCGGCGCCCGGCTGCAGCTGCGGGGCCTGCGCCCGGGCCGCTACCCGCGCGGCGGCAGCACCCACCTGCGGCTGTGGGCCGCCGAGCGGCTCGCCGAGGTGAGCGGCGCGACCGAGCTGTCCGGGGCGTGGCTGGTGCGCTACGCCCGCGCGCTGGGCGCGAAGGTGGCGCCCGAGGTGGACCTGCACGCGATGCCGCCGGTCACCGGCATGCTCAAGCTGGGCCGGGGCTGCGCGGTGGAGGCCGAGGTGGACCTGTGCGGCTACTGGCTGGACGGGGACCGGCTGGAGGTCGGCCAGGTCAAGGTCGGCCCCGGCGCCGTGGTCGGCACCCGTTCGACGCTGCTGCCCGGCGCGAAGGTCGGCAAGGGCGCCCAGGTGGTGCCGGGTTCCAGCGTCATCGGCCAGGTCCCGACCGGCCAGCGCTGGGGCGGCGCGCCCGCCGTCAAGCTGGGCCGCGCGGAGCGCGTGTGGCCCAAGGAGCGTCCGGCCCGCCGGGCCCGCTGGGCCGGGATGTACGGCGCCAGCGGCGCGGCGCTCAGCGCGCTGCACGTGCTGCCGGCCGCCGCCGCCCTCGCACTGCTCGCCCTGTTCGTCCACCCCGGCGACGACCTCGGCACGGCCGTGCGCGGCGCCCTGCTCGGCCTGGTGCCCGCGACCCTGGCGTACGGCGCCGTGTACGCGGCGCAGCTGGTGGCCGCGGTCCGGCTGCTGAGCATCGGCCTCACGCCGGGGGTGCACCCCCTGCACGGCCGGGTCGGCTGGCAGGCGTGGACGGTCACCCAGCTGATGGACCGCGCCCGCGAGGTGCTGTTCCCGCTGTACGCGGGCCTGGTCACGCCGCTGTGGCTGCGGGCGCTCGGGATGCGGGTCGGCCGGGGCGCCGAGGTGTCCACGGTGCTGGCGCTGCCGAGCCTGACGACGGTCGGCGACGGCGCCTTCCTCGCGGACGACACCCTGATGGCGCCGTACGAGCTCGGCGGCGGCTGGCTGCGCCTCGGTGAGGCGAAGGTCGGCGAGCGGGCGTTCCTCGGCAACTCGGGGATGACGGCGCCGGGGCGGTCGGTGCCCAAGCGCGGTCTGGTCGGGGTGCTGTCGGCGACGCCGGAGAAGGCCAAGAAGGGCGGCTCGTACCTGGGCATGCCGCCGATGCGGCTGCCGCGCTCGGCGGACGAGGCGGACCAGAGCCTCACGTACGAGCCGCCGGTGCGGCTGCTGTGGGCGCGCGGTCTGGTGGAGCTGGCCCGGGTGCTGCCGGTGCTGGCCTCGGGTGCGCTCGGCGTGCTGACGGTCGCGGCGCTGTCCCGGCTGGCGGACTCCTCGGTGCTGCTGGCCGCGGCGCTGTCGGGTGTGGTCCTGCTGGCGGCCGGCGCGGTGGCCTGCGCGGTCGCGGTGGTGGCCAAGTGGGTGCTGGTCGGCCGGTTCCGGGCGGTCGAGCACCCGCTGTGGAGCGGCTTCGTGTGGCGCAACGAGCTCGCCGACACCTTCGTGGAGGTGCTGGCGGTGCCGTGGCTGGTCGGCGCGGTGCCGGGCACGCCGCTGCTGAACGTGTGGCTGCGCGCGCTCGGTGCGCGGGTCGGGCGCGGCGTGTGGTGCGAGAGCTACTGGCTGCCGGAGGCCGACCTGGTGACGCTCGGCGACGGGGTCAGCATCAACCGGGGCTGCGTCGTGCAGACCCACCTCTTCCACGACCGGATCATGCGGATGGATACTGTGGTCCTCCGCGAGGGCGCCACCCTGGGCCCGGGCGGGATCGTGCTGCCCGGCAGCACGGTGGGCGAGCGCAGCACGCTGGGCCCGGCCTCGCTGGTGATGCGGGCCGAGTCCGTCCCCGCCGACACGCGGTGGCTGGGCAACCCCATCGAGGCGTGGCAGACCACGTCATGACCACCCGTCCCGGCCCGCAGGAAGTGCACGACCCCGTGAAGCCCAAGCACGCCCCGGCGGCCGCCGGAGCACCGGACCCGTACTTCCCGAACAGCGGGGACCACCGCTACCGGGTGCACCGCTACGAGCTGGCGCTGGACTACCGGCCGGGCCCCAACCGCCTCGGCGGCTCGGCCCGGCTGAGCGCGGTGGCGAACGCGGCGCTCGCCGAGTTCGCGCTGGACCTGGCCGACTTCCGGATCGGGCGGGTGCTCGTGGACGGCAAGGCCGCCCGCTACACCCACCGCGGCGGCAAGCTGCGGGTCCGTCCGGCGAAGGCGCTCACGGCGGGTGCGGCGTTCACCGTGGAGGTGCACTACAGCGGCAACCCGCGCCCGGTGCGCAGCCCGTGGGGCGGTCTGGGCTGGGAGGAGCTGACGGAGGGCGCGCTGGTGGCCAGCCAGCCGGTCGGCGCGCCGTCGTGGTTCCCGTGCAACGACCGGCCGGCCGACAAGGCGACCTACCAGATAGCCGTCACCACGCCGTCGCCGTTCACGGTGATCGCGGGCGGGCGGCTGCTGACCCGCACCACCCGGGCGTCCAGCACGACGTGGGTGTACGAGCAGAGCGCGCCGACCTCGCCGTACCTGGTGACGGTCTCGATCGGCCACTACCGGCAGGTACCGCTCACCGAGCGCCCGGCGGTGCCGCAGACCGGGTACGTGCCCGAGCGGCTGACGGAGGCGTTCGCGCGGGACTTCGGGCGGCAGCCGGCGATGATGGCGTTCTTCACCGAGGTGTTCGGGCCCTACCCGTTCGGCGAGTACGCGGTGGTCGTCGCGGACGAGGAGCTGGACGTCCCGGTGGAGGCGCAGGGCGTCGCCACCTTCGGCACCAACCACCTGGGCGGCGGCTGGGAGCGGGAGCGGCTGATCGCGCACGAGCTCGCGCACCAGTGGTTCGGCAACAGCGTCACGATCGCCGACTGGCGGCACATCTGGCTGAACGAGGGCTTCGCCAAGTACGCGGAGTGGCTGTGGTCCGAGCAGGCCGGCGGCCCGGCCGCGGCCACCCACGCCGCCGCGGCGCACTCCCTGCTGGCGGGGCTCCCGCAGGACCTGCGGCTCGCCGACCCGAGCCGGAAGCTGATGTTCGACGACCGGCTCTACCAGCGCGGCGGCCTCGCCGTCCACGCGCTGCGGTGCGCCCTCGGCGAGGCCGCCTTTTTCGGGATGCTGAAGGACTGGACGAGCATCCACCGGCACGGCGTCGTGGCCACCGCCGACCTGGTCGGGCACGCCTCCCGCTACACCGAGGCGCCGCTCACGGACCTGTTCGACGCGTGGCTGCACCGGCCCGAACTCCCGCCGCTGCCGGATGCCCCGGACTCCCGCCGCTGGAAGCTGAACCTCAACCGCCTGTACGGCCGCTCCTCGTAGGCCCGTTCAGTCACGCGTAGGACCCGATAATCTCCGGGCGCGCTCGCCGGACTGGACTACTGTCCGATCATGAGCATTCCGGAAGATCACATGACCGAGCTGTCCGACGAGCTGCTGCCCACCACCCGCCGCGCCCTGTTCCACCGCACCGCCGTGGCCCAGGCCGAGGGCCGCACGCCCTCCCTGGTCGCCGCGGTGGTGCGCGGCGGCCGGCTGGTGTGGAGCGGGGCCCGCAGCATGGTCGACGGGCACGCGCCGGCCCCCGACGTCCAGTACCGGATCGGTTCGCTCACCAAGACCTTCGTCGCGGTCCTGGTCCTGCGGCTGCGCGACGAGGGCCTGCTCGACCTCGCCGACCCGCTCGCCCGCCACCTGCCCGGCACCCCGGCCGACGGCGCCACGATCGCCCAGCTGCTCGCGCACTCCGGCGGACTCGCCGCCGAGACGCCCGGCCCCTGGTGGGAGCGGACCGACGGCGCCCTGCGGCC
>NZ_JBFBDY010000519.1:0-4549 GCF_040683475.1 Kitasatospora sp. NPDC093558
GGCTGCGCGCCGCCGGCCGGCCGCCGCCCCGCTCGCGTCCGGGGCCGCCCCGGCGCCGCCGCCCCGCCTGGCCAGGTGCGGGGACGCGGCGCCGGGGTGCCCGGCGGGCTCGGGGCCGGTGTCAGGCGCGCGCACCGGAGCGGCGGCGCAGGACGGCGAACCCCAGCGCCCCGGCGCCGCCGGCCGCGACGGCACCGCCGGCGGCCAGCGTCAGGCCGCTGCCGTCGGTCGCGGTGGAGCCGTCCCCGGCCTGGGCGGCGCCCTTCGGGACCTCGCGGACCTGCGGCCGGTTGGCGTCCGGGGCGCCGGCCGGCGACGGCGTGGCGGCGGGCGTCTTGGCCACCCCCGCACCGGCGGGCGCACTGACGGTCGGCCGGGCCGGAGCGGGCTGGGCGGGCGCGGAGCCCTTCGGGACCACGACCGTGCCGGAGGCGGCGGGGCCGGCGCTCGGGGTGGCCGTGGGGATGGCCGGGGCGGCGCTCGGGGTAGCCGGGGCGGGGGCCCCGTCGGCCCACGCCTGCCCGCCGGTCAGGGCGGTCACCAGGGCGGCCCCGGTCAGTGCGCAGACGGCCAGGACCCTGCGGCGCGGCGCACGATCGGTACGGCTCCTGCTCATGGGGTGCTCTCCTTCGTCGTCATCGTCGACGTCCGCCCTCGACGGTCGTCGTCGACGCTTCCCGGCCGTGTGGCCGGTGCGTCGACGGAGACGTTAGGGAGCCCGTGTCGCGGTCCCCGGGCGGTCGCGTCACGGCGGTCCATCGGCTTCGTAACGGGCTTCGTAACGCTACGGACGGCCTTCGTAACGGTCCCCGACGGGCTCTGCGGCGACTCGGCGACTCGGCGACTCGGCGAACCGGCGCCCCCCGGCACCCCGCCAACTCCCGCCGCGCAGACGGAAACCTCCCACGGCCCGCAGACGGAAACCTCCCCCCACCCCTGAACCGACCCGCCCGCCCGTGCGTACCCCCTGGTGACGGGGGGACCGGAGAGAAAGGTGGCAGCGATGAGCATGCTTGCCAACCTGGTCCCGGCGATGCGGCACGGCGGCAAGCACGACCGCAGCACCGACAAGGAGACCAGGAACACCAAGACGGGCCGTCGTCGTCGTCGCGACACGAAGTCGCGGCACTGACGGCTCCGCCGTCCTGTCAGGGCCGGGCCCCCGGCGGCCCGGCCACTCTCCACGGGCTGGATTCGTACCGTGTGGTCACTGCGGCGCCCGACCACCGCCGACCCGGGTGACGGGGACGGCGGCCGGGTGGATCCGGTCGTCGAGCCGGCCCCGGCGCTGCCGTTGCGGCGGACGTTCGGGCGGCTGTGGCCGTACACCCGGGGCGGGCGGCGCTGGCTGGCCCTGCTGCTGGTGCTCGTCCTGTCCGGCCCGGTGGTCGACGCGGCCACGATCTGGCTGTTCAAGGTGGTCGTCGACGACGTCCTGGTCCCGCACCGGCTCGGCCTGTTCGTGCCGGTCGCGCTCGCCTACGCGGCGCTGACGGTCGTGTCGGGGGCGCTGGGCTTCGCCGACCAGATGACCTCGACGTGGGTCGGCGAGCGCTTCCTGCTGGCCCTGCGGGCGGACGTGTTCCGGCACCTGCAGGGCCTGTCGCTCGGCTTCTTCGAGCGGCGGCGGCTCGGCGACGTGCTGGCGCGGCTGACCGGCGACGTCGAGGCGGTCGAGACGTTCCTGCTCTCGGGCATCGTCGACGCGGTCGCGTACGTCGCCGAACTCGCCGTGTTCCTGGGGGTGTTGTTCTACCTCCGATGGGACCTCGCACTGGTCGCGCTCGTTGTGGTGCCGCTGTTCTGGTGGACCGCGCGGCGCTTCTCGGCGCGCGTGAAGGCCGCCTCGCGCGAGCGGCGCAGGCGCAGCGGCACGGTGAGCGCGCTCACCGAGGAGTCGCTCGACAACATCGCGCTCGTGCAGGCCTGCAACCGGCAGGACTGGGAGCAGGAGCGGTTCCGGCGGGAGAGCCTGGCGCGGTTCCGGGCGACGATGGAGGCCGCCCGGCTGCGGGCGCTGTTCACGCCGATCGTGGACGTCCTGGAGCTGGCCGGCGCGCTGATCGTGCTCGGCCTGGGCGCCTGGGAGCTCGCGCGCGGACGCCTGACCCTGGGCGAACTCCTCGTCTTCGTCGCCCTGTTGAGCCGCCTGTACGGTCCGGTGCGGGGGATCTCGCGGCTCAGCAACGGCTTCTACTCGGCCTCGGCCGCCGCCGAGCGGATCCTCGAACTCCTCGACGAGCGCCCGCAGGTGAACGATCCGCCGGTGCCGGTGCGCCCCGCCCGGGTGCGCGGCGCGGTGGCGTTCGACGGGGTGTGGTTCCGCTACCCGGGCTCGACGAGGGTGGCGCTGTTCGACGTGTCGTTCCGCGCCGAGCCGGGCGAGACGGTCGCGCTGGTCGGCCCGAGCGGCGCGGGCAAGTCGACCGTCGCCAAGCTGCTGCTGCGCTTCTACGACCCCGAGCGCGGGGCCGTCCGCCTGGACGGGTTCGACCTGCGCGAACTGGCCGTCGCCGACCTGCGCGAGCACATCGCCGTCCTGCTCCAGGAGACCCTGGTCGTCCACGGCACCGTGCGCGAGAACATCGCGTACGGGCGGCCGGGCGCCACGGACGCCGAGATCGTCGCCGCGGCCAGGGCCGCCGACGCGCACGAGTTCGTCAGCCGGCTCCCGGACGGCTACGACACGGTGGTCGGCCGCAACGGCCGGCTGCTGTCCGGCGGGCAGTGCCGGCGGCTGGCGATCGCCCGCGCGATGGTCCGCGACGCGCCCGTGCTGATCCTCGACGAGCCGACGACGGGCCTGGACGCGGAGTCGGCGCGGCGGATCCTGGCGCCGCTCGGGCGGCTCATGCGGGGCCGGACGACGATCGTCGTCTCGCACGACCTGCCCGCCGTCCGGCACGCCGACCGGATCGTGCTGCTCCGGGACGGCTGCGTCGCGGACACCGGCACGCACGAGCAACTGCTGGCCCGCGACGACGGGTACGCGCGCCTCGACCGGCTGCACCGCCCCGACCGGCTTGAGGAGGTGCCGAGTTGAGCACGCGCGATGTCCAACCTCCCCTCCCGGCAGGGACGTTCATCGCGCCCGACTACCAAGTCCTGGCCCACCTCTGCCGCACCGGCTGGCTCGACGTCTACGACGCCTGGAGCGCGGAGCGCGACTGCCGGTGCGTCGTGAAGGTGCTCCGCCCGGACCGCCGCCGCGAGCGGCGCCTGCGCGCCCGGCTGCTCCAAGAAGGCCGCTGGCTCGCCGAGTTCACGCATCCGCACCTCGTCCGCGGCTACGGGACGGGCGAGCGCCCGCAGCCGTACACCGTCCTGGAGACGCTCAGCGGGGAGACGCTCGCCCACGTCCTGGACACCCGCTCCCGCCGCCCGGCCGCCGTCGACGTGGCCATGCTCGGACTCCACCTGTGCTCGGCCGTCCACTACCTGCACGGGCACGGTCTGCTGCACCTCGACCTCAAGCCCTCCAACATCGTGATCGACTGCCGCCGCGCCAAGGTGCTCGACCTCAGCGTCGCCCGTCCGCCCGGCCCGGCCGCGCCGGGCATCGGCACCGACGGCTACCTCGCCCCCGAACAGGCCTGCGGCGGCCCGCTCACCGCCGCCGCCGACGTGTGGGGCATCGGCATCACCCTCTACGAGGCCGCCACCGGCGACGTCCCTTTCATCGGCCCGGCCCCGGACGGCCCGGCCCCACCGGTCTCCCGTCGCCGCCGCCTCCCGAGCCCCCTGGCCGCCACGATCGACGCCTGCCTCCAATCCGACCCGGAAACCCGCCCGACCGTCGCCGAACTGGCCACCCGCCTCGACGAGTTGCTCCCCCAGAGCCGCCGCGCGCCGCAGCCGGAGGCGCAGTGAGCTCAGCGTGCGGCCCGTAGTCGGCGCAGTGTCCAGTCGGTGCCCAGCTGTTGCGTGTGTGCGGTGAAGAGCTCCGCGGCCCGCCGGTAGGACAGCCGTCCGCGGTTGGTGTGTGGGCAGCGGTCCGCGGGGGTGGTGGCGGCGGGGGCGCGGCGGTCGGTGAGGAAGAGCGGGCCGGTGGGGCGGCCGGCGACGAGGAGGGGGAGCAGGCGGGCGGTGCCGGTCTGCCACTGCACGGTCGGGCGCCCGGGGCGGGGGCGGGTGCGGCGTGCCGGGAGGTCGAGGTCGTCGGTGTTCAGGGCGAGGACGATTTCGATCGCGGCGCCGGACTCGTGCAGCAGGTGCCAGAGCGTCTGCTCGCGCAGCGGCGCCCGGAGGGCGAACAGGGTGCGCAGCTCGTCCGGGGTGAGCGGGTCGGCGGCGGGCGGCGGGGCGGGGCGGGCGCTCAGAGCGGCGGTGGGGTCCGCGCCGATCCAGCCCTGGGCGCGCCACCAGGCCACGGCCGCGCGCAGGGTGGAGAGTTCGCGGTTGAGCGTGCGCACGTCGGTGTCGGCGGCGCGGCGGGTGACGGCGGCGCCGAGGCGCACCCTCCTGGTCTGCCCGATGTCCCTGGTCGGGAACTGGCAGCGCGAGACCGAGCGCTTCGCCCCCGGTCTGCGCACCCACGTCCACCACGGCT
>NZ_JBFBDY010000520.1:0-4536 GCF_040683475.1 Kitasatospora sp. NPDC093558
CCCGGCGGGTCCGCGGCCGTCAAGCTCCCGGCCGTGACGGCGCTCGGCGCGCTGCTGCCCCCGCTGGCCGAGGTGGCGGCACCCCTGATGCCGGACGAGGACGACGAGCCCGCCTGGTCGGACCTCCACTACCGCGAGGACGGCCCGGTGGGCTTCCTGCGCTTCTCCTTCCCGGGCGGCGCGATGTCCGCCGACCACTGCCGCCGGCTGCTGGAGGCCTACCGCTTCGCGCTCGGGCGGCCGACCTCGGTGCTGGTGCTGGGCGGCGGCCGGGACTTCTTCTCCAACGGCATCCACCTCAACGTCATCGAGGCCGCACCGGACCCGGCCGCCGAGTCCTGGGCGAACATCACGGCCATGGACGACCTCGTCGCCGAGGTGCTCACCACCACCGACCGCCTGGTGGTCGCCGCCGTCGCGGGGAACGCGGCGGCCGGCGGCCTGATGCTGGCCCTGGCGGCGGACGAGGTGTGGTGCCGCGGCGGATCCGTCCTCAACCCGCACTACCGGCTGATGGGCCTGTACGGGTCGGAGTACTGGACGTACACCCTGCCGCGCCGGGTGGGCGCGGCGGCGGCCGAGCGGCTGACCCGTCAGGCGCTCCCGCTGTCCGCGCCGATGGCCGAGCGGGCCGGCCTGGTCGACCGCGTACTCGCCTGCGGCCCGCAGGAGTTCGGGCCGAGCACGGCCCACCTGGCCGGGCTGCTCGCCGCCTCGCCGGGCACGCAGCGCCGGATCGCGGAGAAGAAGGCCGCGCGCGAGGCCGACGAGCGGAGGAAGCCGCTGGCCGCGTACCGGGAGGAGGAGCTCGCGGTGATGCACCGGCAGTTCTTCACACCCGGATCGCCGTACCACGCGCTGCGCTCCGCGTTCGTCCGCAAGCGCCCCGCGCCCGCGGAGCTCCTCGCACGGACGTGACCCGAACGGCCCCGCCCGCTTGCGTCCACCGGGCGACCCGCGCGGGATTCCGGACCGGCGTTCGAACGGAACGGTTGCTATGACTGTCTTTGAGCCATTTCGAGCCATTCGTCCGGCTCCCATCCCCGAGGAGGCATCCTCATGGGTGCTGCAACCGCTGCAACCGCTGCAACCGCTGCAACCGCTGCAACAACCGACACCGACGTCGTGCACATCCTCTGGATCAACGCGGGCCTCAGCTGCGACGGGGACTCCGTCTCGCTGACCGCCGCGATGCAGCCGAGCATCGAGGAGATCGTCACCGGCGCGCTGCCCGGCCTGCCGAAGGTCGCGGTGCACTGGCCGCTGATCGACTTCGAGTGCGGCCCGGTCCAGGGCGCGGACGCGTTCGTCGAGTGGTTCTTCAAGGCCGAGCGCGGCGAGATCGAGCCGTTCGTGCTGGTCGTCGAGGGGTCCATCCCCAACGAGAAGATCAAGAAGGAGGGCTACTGGTGCGGCTTCGGCGACGACCCCGCGACCGGCCAGCCCATCACCACCAGTGAGTGGCTGGACCGGCTCGCCCCCAAGGCGACCGCCGTGGTGGCGATCGGCACGTGCGCCACGTACGGCGGCATCCACGCGATGGCCGGCAACCCGACCGGCGCCATGGGCGTGCCGGACTACCTCGGCTGGGACTGGAAGTCCAAGGCCGGCCTGCCGATCGTCTGCGTGCCCGGCTGCCCGATCCAGCCCGACAACTTCGCCGAGACGCTCACCTACCTGCTGTACCAGCTGGCCGGCTCCGCGCCGATGATCCCGCTCGACGACAAGCTGCGGCCCGTCTGGCTGTTCGGCGCCACCGTCCACGAGGGCTGCGACCGCGGCGGCTACTACGAACAGGGCCAGTTCGCCACCGACTACGGCACGCCCGAGTGCCTGGTGCGGCTCGGCTGCTGGGGACCGGTCGTCAAGTGCAACGTCACCAAGCGCGGCTGGATCAACGGCGTCGGCGGCTGCCCGAACGTCGGCGGCATCTGCATCGCCTGCACGATGCCGGGCTTCCCGGACAAGTTCATGCCCTTCATGGACCCGCCACCCGGCGCGCGCGTGTCCACGGGCGCCAGCAGCGTGTACGGAGCGGTGATCCGCCGGCTGCGCGCGATCACGCAGAGCACCGTCGACAAGGAACCGAAGTGGCGCCGCACCGGCCGCCACCTGACCACCGGTTACCGCCCGCCCTGGTGACGCCGCAGGGCCGCACACCCCCGGGTGTGCGGCCCGTCGCCGCCCCCGCCCGCACCTCCACCGAAACAGGCCACGACAGAAGGGCACGACACACACGATGGCAACACCGACGACCAGGGCGGCCGGCGACGGCAGCGGCCTGACCGAGATGTCCTGGGACCCGATCACCCGGATCGTGGGCAGCCTGGGCATCCACACGAAGATCGACTTCAAGCAGAAGAAGGTCGCGGAGTGCTACAGCACCTCGTCCGTCTTCCGCGGCTACAGCGTCTTCATGCGCGGCAAGGACCCGCGCGACGCGCACTTCATCACCAGCCGCATCTGCGGGATCTGCGGCGACAACCACGCCACCTGTTCGGTCTACACGCAGAACATGGCCTACGGGGTGAAGCCCCCGCACCTGGGCGAGTGGATCATCAACCTCGGCGAGGCCGCCGAGTACATGTTCGACCACAACATCTTCCAGGAGAACCTGGTCGGGGTCGACTACTGCGAAAAGATGGTCAAGGAGACCAACCCGGGCGTCCTGGACCTGGCCGAGCGCACCGAGGCCCCGCACGCGGGCGACCACGGCTACAAGACGATCGCCGACATCATGCGCTCGCTCAACCCGATCGAGGGCGCGTTCTACCGCGAGGCGCTCCAGGTCAGCCGCTACACGCGCGAGATGTTCTGCCTGATGGAGGGCCGCCACGTGCACCCCTCCACGCTCTACCCGGGCGGCGTCGGCACGGTCGCGACGGTGCAACTGTTCACCGACTACCTGACCCGCCTCATGCGCTACGTCGAGTTCATGAAGAAGGTCGTGCCGCTGCACGACGACCTCTTCGACTTCTTCTACCAGGCGCTGCCCGGCTACGAGGAGGTCGGCCGCCGCCGCGTCCTGCTCGGCTGCTGGGGCAGCCTCAACGACCCCGACCACTGCGACTTCACGTACCGCAACATGACGGACTGGGGCCGCAGGATGTTCGTCACCCCCGGTGTCATCGTGGACGGCAAGCTCGTCACCAACGACCTGACGCAGATCAACCTCGGCATCCGCATCCTGCTCGGCAGCTCCTACTACGAGGACTGGCAGGGCAAGGAACTCTTCGTCACCCACGACCCGCTCGGCAACCCGGTCGACGCCCGCCACCCGTGGAACCAGCACACCATCCCGCAGCCGCAGAAACGGAACTTCGACGACAAGTACAGCTGGGTGATGTCCCCGCGCTGGTTCGACGGCAAGGACCACCTCGCCCTCGACACCGGCGGCGGCCCGATCGCCCGCCTGTGGTCCACCGCGCTCTCCGGCCTCGTCGACATCGGCTACGTCAAGGCCACCGGACACAGCGTCATGATCAACCTGCCCCGCTCGATGACCAGGCCCGAGGTCACCTTCGAGTGGAAGATCCCGCAGTGGAGCAACGCCATCGAGCGCAACCGCGCCCGCACCTACTTCCAGGCGTACGCGGCCGCCGCCGCCCTGCACTTCGCCGAGAAGGCGCTCGACGAGGTCCGCGCCGGGCGCAGCCAGACCTGGGAGCGCTTCGAGGTGCCGGACGAGTCGATCGGCTGCGGCTTCACCGAGGCCGTGCGCGGCGTGCTCTCGCACCACATGGTGATCCGCGACGGCAGGATCGCCAACTACCACCCGTACCCGCCGACCCCGTGGAACGCGAGCGTGCGCGACAGCTACGGCACGCCGGGCCCCTACGAGGACGCGGTGCAGAACACCCCGATCTTCGAGGAGAACTCCCCGGAGAACTTCAAGGGCATCGACATCATGCGCGCCGTGCGCAGCTTCGACCCCTGCCTGCCCTGCGGCGTCCACATGTACGTCGGCGGCGGGCGCACCGTGCAGACCATGCACGTGCCCACCGGCCTGAGCGGGCTCACCGCATGACGGCCGAGCAGACCGGGCTGCGGATCCAGGAGGCCCTGGACGCCCTGGCCGGCAGCGGCGCCGAGCGAGCGGGCGAGCAACTCGTGCGCGACCTCATGGAGTTCTACGGCGAGGGCCTGGCCAGGCTGGTTCCGGCGCTCTCCCCGCCCGCCCTGGAGCGGATGCTGGACGACCCCGCCGTGGCCGGGCTGCTCCTCCTGCACGACCTGCACCCCGAGGACCTGACCGCCCGGATCGACCGGGCGCTCGCGGCCTTGCCCGAGCGGGTCGAGGTGCTCGGCTTCGACCCGGCCACCGGCACCCTGCGGCTGCGCCGTACGGCCTCCGGCTGCGGCTGCGCGGACCAGGACGTCGAGGCCGTCCTCGCCTGCCACGCCCCCGAGGTGACGGCCGTCGAGCTGGAGCGCGCCCCGCAGCTGCTCCAGATCGGCACCCGCCCGCAGCAGCCCGCGGAGGCGCGATGAACACGCGAAGGGTCTCCCGGGACGGCACCGCCCTGCTGCGCCGGT
>NZ_JBFBDY010000521.1:0-4533 GCF_040683475.1 Kitasatospora sp. NPDC093558
GTCTCCCAGACGACGCCGGACCAAATGCCGTGCGCGGCAAGGTCGGTGGCCTCGGCGAACGTCAGGTTCTTGCTCTGGTCGGTGGAGAGGTAGCGCATGGCGAAGGACGCGCCGGCGGCTTGCAGCGCGCCGGCCGACGGATGCGTCCACGGGTAGTCGACTCCCCAGGTCACTGGGCGCCTCCGCGTGAGGACGGGGTGGATGCGGGGGTGGCGGTGGCGAGTTGGGCGCGCTCGGCGCGTCCGGCACGGTGGGGGCTCGCTCGTCATGGGTCTCACGGGCCTGCCGGCCTGCAGACATTCCGAGTACGTTCTACCCACCATCAAGAGCGCCAAAGCGACGAGTTGGACGACGTTTCTCCGGTCGGGGCTCAGGACCGGGCGGCCAGACCGAAGCTGACAGGCAATCAGCTGCGACGGATCCGGTGCAGCGGCCGCCACCGCCGTCCACGGCCGCCGCGACGACTCACCGCCCGGTCACCGTCCGTAGTCGGCCATGCCAGCAGCGCCCCCGCCCGCCTGGCCGGGCCTCCGGGGCGATCTACCATGAGAGACGAGGTCGTCTCGATCCCCGCACCTGCCCGCAGCGCAACGGTAGGGAGGCCGGCATGGAGTACGGGAACGCATTCGAGCGCGTCGCGCGCGCCGGGCGCGGGGACGCCTCGCGCTACCTGCCGATCGCCGAGCACGGACTGATCGGCGATCTCCGGACCGCCGCGCTCGTCGGCACCGACGGCACCATCGACTGGTACTGCTGCCCCCGCTTCGACTCACCGAGCGTGTTCGCGTCGATCCTCGACGCCGAGCGCGGCGGGTCCTTCGAGCTCGCGGCGGACGTGCCGACGCGCACGCGCCAGTTCTACTTCCCCGACACCAATGTGCTGATCACGCGGTTCTACGCCGCCGACGGGGTGGCGGAGATCCAGGACTTCATGCCGGTCGTCGACGAGTCGCGGGAGGCGGACCGGCACCGGCTGATCCGGCGAGTGGTGTGCGTCCGGGGCACCCTCCCCTTCCGGGCCCGGATAGCACCCCGCTTCGGCTACGGCGCCGAAACGCACACCGTGCGTGTGCAGGCCGGCGAGGCCGTCTTCGAGTCCCCGTCGATCTCGCTCGCCCTCACCTCCACCGCGCCGCTCGAAGCCGACGGCACGGACGTGTGGTCGCACTTCAAGCTCCTCGAAGGCGAGTCGGTGGTGTTCGCCCTCGACCGGATCGGCGACGGCCTCCGCCCGCGCGCCTGCCCGCACGCCGAGGCGCAGGCGCAGTTCGAGGCGACGGTCCGGTTCTGGTGCGACTGGCTGGGCCGCTCGCGCTACCGCGGCCGGTGGCGGGAGATGGTGCACCGCTCCGCACTGGTGCTGAAGCTGCTCACCTACGCGCCGACCGGCGCGATCGTGGCCGCCCCGACGACCAGCCTGCCGGAGCGGGTCGGCGGCGAGCGCAACTGGGACTACCGCTACGTGTGGGTCCGCGACGCCGCGTTCTGCGTCTACGCGATGCTCCGCC
The DNA here is from genome assembly GCF_040683475.1 of Kitasatospora sp. NPDC093558. Classification (NCBI taxonomy): domain Bacteria; kingdom Bacillati; phylum Actinomycetota; class Actinomycetes; order Kitasatosporales; family Streptomycetaceae; genus Kitasatospora; species Kitasatospora sp. NPDC093558. The sequence goes on from NZ_JBFBDY010000521.1 coordinate 1,509, forward strand.
TGGGCTTCACCTCGGAGGCCGAGGCGTTCATGGGCTTCCTGTCCGACCGGGGCATCATGCGCGGCACCGGCCCCGGCGGCCCGCTGCAGATCATGTACGGCATCGACGGGCGCGCCGACCTCACCGAGTCCGAGCTGCCCCACCTGGAGGGGCACCTCGGGTCCGCCCCGGTGCGCGTGGGGAACGGCGCCGCCAAGCAGCTCCAACTCGACATCTACGGAGCGCTGATCGATTCCGTCTACCTCTACGACAAGTGGGGCCGGCCGATCAGCAGCGACCACTGGGACGAGGTCGGCGCCGTGGTGGAGTGGCTCTGCGACCACTGGGACCAGCCCGACGAGGGCGTCTGGGAGACCCGCGGCGGCCCGCGGAACTTCGTCTACTCGCGGCTGATGTGCTGGGTGGCGATCGAACGGGCGATCCGGATGGCCAACCGCCGCGGACTGCCCGCCGACCTGCCCCGCTGGCAGCGCAGCCGGGACGCGATCTACCGGCAGATCATGCGCGAGGGCTGGTCGGCCGAGCGCGGGTCGTTCGTCCAGGGGCTCGGCGACGACGTGCTCGACGCCTCCCTGCTCATGATGCCGATGGCCAAGTTCATCGCGCCCACCGACCCCAAGTGGCTCTCCACCCTGGACGCGCTGACCGCCGACCTGGTCTCCGACTCGCTGGTCTACCGCTACGACCCGGAGGCCAGCCCGGACGGCCTGCGGGGTGCCGAGGGCACGTTCTCGATCTGCTCCTTCTGGTACGTCGAGGCCCTCGCCCGCGCCGGACGCCTTGAGGAGGCCAAGCTGGCGTTCGAGAAGATGCTCACGTACGCCAACCACGTGGGCCTCTACGCCGAGGAGATCGGCCGGACCGGCGAACAACTCGGCAACTTCCCCCAGGCGTTCACCCACCTCTCGCTGATCAGCGCCGCCGTCAACCTCGACCGCGCCCTCGGCTGACGGCAGAGGCCGACAGCGGAGGCGGACGGCGGAGTCTGACGGTCGAGGCCGACGGCGGACGCCCGATCACGCGTGGGTCAGTTCGAGCACCGGGATGACGCGGATGCCGGCGGTCTGGCGGGCGTACTCGGCGAAGCCCGGGTAGCGCCGGGCCTGCTCGGCGTAGACGCGGTCGCGCTCCTCGCCGGTCAGCTCCCGGACGGACACCGGGTAGGTCTCCGTCCCCCGTTCGACGGTGCCCTCGCCGGCGGCGGTCAGGTTCCGGTACCAGTCCGGATCGGTGGGTGCCCCGCCCTTGCTGGCGAAGACGTAGACGACGTCCGGATCGACGTCGTGCGGCAGGCACATCATCGGGGCGACGTACTCCTTGCCGCTCGTGCGGCCCCGGTGGTGCACCAGGACGAGCGGGGCCCCCTCGAAGGGGCCGCCGACCTTGCCGCCGTTCGCTCGGAACTCCGCGATGGTCCTCGCGTTGAAGTCGAGCGGTTCACTCATGCCGAACTCCTGACTCTGGTGTTGCCGGGTGTGATCGGATCTTGCCCCCAGCCTGCCCGTTCCAGACGTGGACGCGGGCCCCGACACCGGGACCGGTCCGCATGGATCCGGCCGCACGGATCCGACCGCACGGATCCGGGCCGCACGGATCGGGGCGGGGGACGCCGGTCAGGCGAAGCCGGTCTCCGCGGCGGCGCGCAGGCGGCGGATCTCCGGATTGCGCCGCAGATCCGGGAACCTCCCGCAGAGCTCACGGACCACCTCGGCGAGGAACGTCCGTGCGGCCTCGGCGAGTTCGGCGTACCCGACCGTGCCGGCCGGCCCGCGTTCCAGCCGGACGCGGACGGTGTCGCCCCGGCGTTCGAAGCGGTACTCGCCCGCGCCCTCGGCGGCGGAGTAGCGGGCGCGCTTGGCGCCGGCGAGGTCCCGGGCGGCGCCGAAGAGGCCGAGGGCGAGGTCCAGGACCGGCCCGGTGCCGCTGAAGTCGGCGTCGTCGAGGCGGAAGGTGTACGGGCCCCAGAAGGCCTCGTGCGTGAGGTCGTGGAGGTCCGCGGTCGCGAAGTCCATGGTGCCGCGCGGGCCGCGGTCGGCGCCGCCGGTCGAGGTGGGGGAGAAGGAGAGATCGATCATGCTCTGGTCCGTTGCAGGTGGAGGGGAACGGCGGATCGCCGGGGGCCGGCGTGCGGCCCCCGGCGATCCGTTCGAGGGTCAGTAGATCAGTAGGGGTGGGCCGTCCTGGCCGTCCTCCTGCCCTTCTTGGTCAGCACCACGACCCGCACCCTGGTCGTGTGCCGGCCCCTGCTGTCCCGGCCGACGATGCGGCCGAAGTCGTGCTCGTAGATCCGGCCCGCGCGGCCGTCCGTGTTGGGCCTGCTCTTGCCCTTCTTGACGGTGGTGTGGATGAGGTACTTGACCTCCTTGACGTTGCGCGAGCGGAAGCGGCTCTTGCCCGCGACCCGGCTGACCGAGCCGTGCCCGCCGAGGACGTGCGCGAGGTCGATCCGGCACGACTTGTTGTGCGTGACCACCCAGTCGTCGCCGGAGCGGACGCTGTAGGTGTGCTGGTCGCCGATGGTGAGGTTGACGACCAGCTGGTCGGCGACCTCGCCCAGGTCGGTCACCCGGGTGACGGCGACCGGGGTGCCCGCCGGGGTCACGAGGGAGTCGCCGACGCGCACCTTGGCGGCGTCGGTCCACCCCTGGCCGGGCACCCAGACGGGGTGCTCGGCGGTCACCCGCAGTGCCGGGCCCGCCTCGGTGGCCCCGTCCCCGGCGGTCTCGATGTCGACCAGGTGCTTCGTGCCGTACCCGTAGATGACCGACAGGACCGGCTCGGGCCGGGTCTCGCCGGTGGCCGGGTCGGTGGACAGCACCTCGTCACCGACCTGGACCACGCCGATCGGCAGCTGTCCGCCGTCGCCCATGAGCACCGGGGTGTCGGGGGCGAAGGAGTTGCAGCCGGTGCGCCGGAACACGGACCGGGCGCGGGAGGCGAACCTCCTGGTCCGGCTGGCGGCGCGGGTCGCGCGGGCGGCGGTGAAGCCGGCCCGCACCGCGGTGTTGGCGCCGACCAGGCCGGC
>NZ_JBFBDY010000522.1:0-4527 GCF_040683475.1 Kitasatospora sp. NPDC093558
GCCCACCTCGCCACCGGCCACCGGGGTCGCGCCCGCGCAGCACTCCACGCCCTACCCGAGCCGCCGGCCGACCTCCTCTACGAGGCGCTGTGCTGCCTGGAGGCCATCCTCGCAAGGGAGTTGGACGACCGACCGACCCTGGCCCGCGCGCGCTCCCGCCTCCGGCCGGCCGCCGCAGAACTCGCCGGAGCGGCCAGCGGCCTGCTCACCCTCGGGCCGGTCTCGCACTACCTCTGAGCCCCTCCTTCGGGCCAACCCGCGCGGCCGGCGGACGGCGCGCCCACCGCTTCGAGCTCCACCATCGGGGACACGGGCGGCGTCAAGGGTGCGACCGTCCTGATCGGAGGCGGAGACACGGGCGGCGTCAAGGGTGCGACCGTCCTGATCGGAGACACGGGCGGCATCAAAGGCGTGACCGTCATCATCAACCCCGGCGGCACCGCCGTCGAGCACGTCCCGTTCCCGCCCGCTCCGCCGCCCATCAAGTGAGGCGCCCAGTACCGCACCAGGGCCCGGGGACGGGCCGTTCGGTCACGCCGACGGCGGCGGGTGCTCCGGGCACCCACCGCCGTTCCGCGCTCCGGTTCCGGCTCCGGCTCCGGCTCCGGGTCAGGCCACCCGCTCGGCGGCCGGGCGGACCAGGCGGCTCCGGACGGCCCACGCCACCGCCCCGAGGGCGAACCCGTAGACGGACACCAGCCCGTGGCCGTTCTCCTGGGCGATCCACATCGCCAGGCCGAGCGCCGGCACACCGGCCGCCAGGGCGAGCTCCTTGGGGAGGCGGGTGCGGGTGAGGAAGGCGAGGGCCAGGGTGGCGCCGAGGAAGTAGGTGGCGCCGGAGCTGCCGGCGAAGTTGCGCGGGTCGGTGCTGGGTCCGTCGCCGAGGCCGAGCAGGTCGTCGATCCGGCCGGGCAGCAGGATGCCGGCGAGGAAGAAGCCGAGGGTGAGCATGCCGCCCCAGTACCAGTGGGCGAGCGCGGCGACGGCGGCGAGGGTGACGAGGTTCCACAGGCCGCCGAAGAGGCCGCCGTTCTGCATGAACACCGACGTGAACTCGCGCCACCAGCCCGACTTGGCGGGATCGGCGTCGAGCGCGTCCATCGCTCCGGACCAGACCAGCTGGAGCACGACGCCGCCGACCGCGAGCGCGGTCAGGGCGATCGCCGACCACGGCAGCGGCCTCCCCCGCAGGGTGTCCCGGCCGACCACGCCGAGCCCGCAGTTGACCATCATGACCATCAGTGCGGCCGTGGTCACGTTGAACAGGATCGCCCCCATGCCCGCCCTCCCCCCGGTTCGACGTTTTCCAACGCCGTTCGAAAACGTGATGGCGCAAAGTTAGCACAGTTTTCGAACACTGTTGGAAAACGCGGTACCGTGGAGCGCATGAAGCTCACCAAGGAGCGCATCGTCGACGCCGGCATGGCCGTGTTCGCCGAGGTCGGCTACCAGAACCTGTCCATGCGCCAGGTCGCCGACCGCCTGGACGCCCACGCGGGCAGCCTCTACTACCACGTGCGCGGGAAAGACGAGTTGCTCGCCCTGATGGCCGACCGGGTCTGCCGCACGGCCCACGACGCCGGCACCGAGGCCCTGGCCGCCCTCCCCACCGACGCCACCTGGCAGGACCGCATCGAGGCCCAGGCCACCACGCTGCGCCGGAGCATCAAACAGCACCCCGGCGGCGCCCAACTCCTCGCCGAGAGCCCCGGCATGCTCAGCCGAGGCGCCCTCTCCCTGATGGAACGCCTGCTCCGCACCCTCCTCGACGCCGGCCTCCCCACCGACCACTGCGGCATCGCCGCCGACACACTCCTCAGCCACATCACCGGCTTCGTCCTCCAGGAACAGAACCAGCCGCCGACACCCCCGCCCGTCACCGCCGAGCTCCACGCCGACCTCTGCGAACAATTCCCGCTGGTCATGGGCCCGCTGATCCCACGCATCCCCCAGGACGACAAGTTCACCCGCAGCATCCGCCTGCTCTGCACCGGCTTCGCGGCGCTCACGTAGCCACGCCGTCGGCGCACACACAATCATCGTGAGCTGGAAGGTCGGCTCCCTCTCCCGGACGGCCGTTCGCCCCCGCCCGTTTTTCTCCGAAGCGGCCCCGGGCGGGCGACCGTTCTGGCATGCTCGCCCGGACGACATCGAGCTCCGGGTGACCGGCTGCTCACACGGGGTCAACACGCATCCGGGGGCGGGCATTGCCGTACACGATCACGGAAAGGACACCGGATTGACGAGGACGAACAAGCCCGGAGCGCAGCTTGGCTAGCCGAAGGCCGCCGGTGCGGCGGCGGAGACGCCGACGCAGGCCCGGACGGCGCAGCGATGCCACGTGGATCGCGTACGGCTTCGCCGGGCTCATCGCGTTCGGCCTGGTGGTGGCCGTGGTGCGGTGGCTGGCGGCGAACTGGTGGGTGCTCGTGGCCGCCGCCGTCGTGGCGGGTGCGGTAGGCGCGGCCGTCGTGCGCGGGCGTGTGCTCGCGGAGCGTCAACGGCAGCTTCAGGCAGCCCAGTTGCGGTTGGCGCTGAGCGGTCCCGGCGGGATCGACCACATGAAGCCGGACGCCTTCGAGTACGCGGTGCGCGACCTGTTGCAGCGCGACGGCTGCCGTGCGCACAAGGTCGGGCGGGCCGGCGACCAGAGCGTGGACGTCCTCGCCGAGGATCCGACGGGCCGGCGCTGGGCCGTGCAGTGCAAGCACAAGCAGGACCCGGTGGGCGGCAAGCCGGTGGGCGTCGGCGTCCTGTACGCCCTCGCGGGCACCTACCAGCGCGTGCACGGGGCCCACGTCGCCGTCGTCGTCACCAACGGCCGTTTCTCCCGGGACTCCCGGCACTGGGGCGCCGAGCAGGGGATCCTCCTTGTCGACCGCCCCACCCTCGCCCGCTGGGCCGCCGGCGGCACTCCCCTCTGGGACGTCCTGCCGCGCGTGCCCGTTCCCCGCGACGGCCGCAACAACTGACCTGCGGAAATGGCGCAGGGGCGGGAGCCGAAACCGGCTCCCGCCCCTGCGTGTTGGAGCGCCGGGCCCGAATTGAACGAACCCCTCCCGCTGAAAGCGGGCGTGCTACCACTGCACCACCGACGCCTGACCGACCGGGCCTCGCTCGCTTCCGCGATCTCTCCCTGCCGACGTGCAAGAACTTACCAGCTCATGATCGGTGGGGGAAAATCGAGGGCTGACGGGGAAACGGGGCCGAAGGAAGGAGCGGGGATTGACCGCGGCGAGTACGGAGACCGTGTTCCGGGGCGAGGGACTGCCCGCGGAGGACCGTTTCGAGTGCTGGCGGGAGCTGATCGGGCGGACCCGGAACAGCGAGATGACGAGTGCGCACGCCGACGACTTCGAGGCGGAGATGCGGCGCCTGGAGCTGGGGCCGGTGACGCTCCTCAGATCGTCGTTCCCACCGGCCCGGTTCCGGCGCAACGCCCGCAGGGTGCGGCAGTCCGATCCGGGGTTGTGCCACCTGACCCTGGTCCTCGACGGGGGCCTGTCGCTGACGCTGGACGCCGAGGCCAGGACGACGGTGTTCGGGCCGGGCGAACTGACCGTGCTCGACAGCTCGCGCCCGTACGACGTCCGGGCGTTCGCCGGCCGCACCGCCGGCCGCACCGCCGGCCGCACCGCCGGGCCGACGGCGCGCCGGGCCGACGCCCTCGGCATCGACTTCCCGATCGGCATGCTGCCGGTCCCCCCGGACCGGTTGCGCGACCTGATGGGCCGCGGGTTCTCGGGGCAGCAGGGCACGTGTGCGCTGCTCTCGGACTTCCTGGTCGGCCTGGACCGCCAGGCCGCCGTCCTCGGCCCGAGCGAGGCGCCCCGGCTCGGGACGATCGTGATCGACCTGATCTCCGCCTGGCTGGCCCGGGAGCTGGAAGCGGAGGCCGCGCTGCCGGACGACGCCCGGCAGCGGGCGCTGGTGGAGAACGTCCGGACGTTCATCGGCCGCAACCTGCACGACCCCGCGCTCTCCCCGCCGGTGATCGCCGCCGCGCACCACATCTCCGTCAGCTACCTGCACCGCGTCTTCACGCAGCAGTCGGACGGTGAGACGGTCGCCGCGTGGATCCGCCGCGAACGGCTGGAGCGGGCCCGCCGGGACCTGGCCGACCCCGCGCTGCGCGCCCTGCCCGTCCACGCCGTCGCCGCCCGCTGGGGACTCCCCCGCGCCTCCGACTTCAGCCGCGCCTTCCGGGCCACATACGGGGTCTCCCCGAGCGACCACCGGAGTACCGCGTTGACCGGGTGCGCGGGGTCGAGGTGCGCGGAGTCGGAATCGGGGTCCGCGGGGTCAGAGCCCGTGGACGAGTAGACGCAAAGCGCAGGCACTGTCGACGCAACGCCAACACGCCCGACCCGCGACCTGGCAGCCTCGTCACACGAAGGGGAACGCCGCGCAGCGCAGTCGTCGACGCAGCACGGTGGCCCGGCGCCCCCCCCCGGGGGGGGGGGGGCGCCCCCGGGGCGCCCCCCCCCGGTTTGGGGGCGCGGGAGGGAGAGGGGGGGGGGGGGGGAA
>NZ_JBFBDY010000523.1:0-4487 GCF_040683475.1 Kitasatospora sp. NPDC093558
AAGACGGGCGTGCCGACGATCTCGGGCCGGGAGGCGAGCTCGTGCACCCCCTCGACGAGCGACCCGCCGCCGCGGGCGATCGGCAGCAGCTGCGGCACGGCGGCGCGCAGCGAGATCTCGTCCGCGTGGCCGGCGTAGACGCCGCCCAGCAGCGGCTCGACGAGCCGGTCCACCACCTCGCGGCCGAGCCGGTCGGCGACGTACCGGCCGATCGCGACGTCGTCGCCGACCTCGGTGACGCCCTCGTGCCGCGCCCGCTCCAGCCCGTCGGCGGACAGCACCTGCGACGCGGCCAGCGCCGCCAGGTCGCCGGGGACGCCCATGACCTGCCCGCCCGGCAGCGGGCGCAGCGCGCCCCGGGTCCAGATGGCCGCCTTCGCGGTGGTCGGCGGCTCCAGCGCCTCCGCCAGCCCGACGGCCCGCGCGAGCTCGACCCCCTCCGGCCGCCGCGCCAGCATCGACTCGGCCCCGAGGTCCACCCGCACCCCGCCGACCTCACCCCCGCGCAGCTTCCCCCCGAGCCGCCCCGAGGCCTCGACCAACGTCACCCGCGCCCGCGCCGGCCCCCCACCGGCCGCCCCACTGAGAAACGCGGCCGCGGCCAGCCCCGCGATCCCGCCACCGATGACGACGACATGTGCATCCGACATGCCTCGCAGTCTCGCAGGTCCTTACACGAATGCCTCAATCCCCTGCACGCTTCACCAGCGAGCCGAGATCGACCAAGACCGGAAACGGCACCGGACGCAGCCTTCGATGCGTGGGGCGTACATCCAGTCCGGTAGCTCGTTCACGGGCCCACGATAGCGAGTCCGGGTCGCGGCCGAGCTGTGATGGAGTTGCGATCTCCCGGTGGGGTCCGTTCGTTCTCGTCGCTCGTCCAATGGGGAGACCTGACAACGGACTTGGGGAGAGGCCCGATGACAGCAAGACGAGCGGGGGCGGTGGCCGTGCTGGCTGCCGTGGTGGCGTTGGTCGGCGGATGCAGCGCGGGGCGTGACGGGACGCAGGACTCGGCGGCGGCGCCCGCGCCCAAGGGGGCGGCTGCCGCTGCCGCGCCCAGCGCGGCGGCGCCGGCTGCCGGCGGCGCTGCGGCGAGTGCCGCGCCGGTGGCGGACAACCGGCTGATCGCGTACAGCGCGCAGCTGTCCCTGCGCGCCCAGGATGTCGGGCAACTGCTGGTGAAAGCCCGGGAGTTGGCGACCTCCTCCGGCGGCTACGTCGGCGGGGAGGCGATCAAGGGCGGCGGTGACGGCGACGCGGGGGGCCAGCTGACCCTCAAGGTCCCGTCGGCGTCCTTCCAGCAGACGCTGGACCAGCTGGCCGGGCTCGGCGAGGTGGTGTCCCGCAAGAGCCAGGCGGACGACGTGACGCAGCAGGTCGCGGACGTGGCGAGCCGGGTGCAGTCACAGCAGGCGAGCGTGGAGCGGGTGCGGGCGCTGATGGCGCAGGCCAAGTCGCTGAGCGAGGTCACCTCGCTGGAGACGGAGCTGAGCCGGCGCGAGGCGGATCTGGAGTCGCTGCAGAAGCAGCAGAAGGAGCTGTCCGCCAAGACGTCCCTGTCGACGATCACCCTGGACGTGAGCCGCACGGCGACCGCGCCTCCGCCTCCGCCGAAGCCCGAGGAGAAGGGGTTCTGGGCCTCGGCCGGTGCCGCGCTGGGCGGCGGCTGGCACGTGCTGCTGACGATCCTGCGCGGGCTGGTCGTCGGGCTCGCCGCGGTGGCGCCGTTCCTGCTGGTGCTGGGCGTCCCGGCCGCGGCTGCGTACTGGTGGTGGCGCCGGAACCGCATCCCCGCCGTATCCGGCCGGGAAGGGAACGAGCAGGACTGAACGCGCCGGTGGCGGGCCCCTCGCCGGGAGGAGCCCGCCACCGCGGGGATCAGCGGGCGCTGGCCTCGTGGACGAAGGCGACGAGGCGGCTGAGGGCGTCCGGGTCCATGCTGGGCAGGACACCGTGGCCGAGGTTGAAGATGTGGCCGCTGGTGCCGAGCGCCTGGGCGGCGTGCAGGACCTCGCGGGCCTTGGTCTCGACGACCCTGGTGGGGGCGAACAGCACGGCCGGGTCGAGGTTGCCCTGCAGGCCCTTGCCGGGGCCGACCCGCTCGGCGGCGACGTTCAGCGGCACCCGCCAGTCGACGCCGACGATGTCCGCGCCGGCCTGGCCCATCAGGCCGAGCAGCTCGCCGGTGCCGACGCCGAAGTGGATCCGCGGCACGCCGTAGTGGGCGACGGCGTCGAAGACCTTGGCGCTGGACGGCATGACCGAGCGGCGGTAGTCGTCGGGGGCCAGCGAGCCGACCCAGGAGTCGAAGAGCTGGACCGCCGAGGCGCCGGCCTCGATCTGCACCTTCAGGAAGGCGGAGGTGATGTCGGCGAGGCGGTCGACGAGGGCGGCCCACAGCTCGGGCTGCCCGTACATCATGGCCTTGGTGTTCTCGTGGTTCTTGGACGGACCGCCCTCGACCAGGTAGCTGGCGAGCGTGTACGGCGCGCCGGCGAAGCCGATCAGCGGGGTGCCTCCGAGCTCCTCGACGAGCATGCCGACGGCCTCGGTGATGTAGGGGACGTCGTCCGGCTCCAGCGGGCGCAGCCGCTTGAGGTCCTCGGCGGTGCGGATCGGGTCGGCGATGACCGGGCCGACGTTCGGCTTGATCTCGACGTCGATGCCGACGGCCTTGAGCGGCACCACGATGTCGCTGAAGAAGATCGCGGCGTCCACCTTGTGCCGGCGCACCGGCTGCAGGGTGATCTCCTTGACCAGCTCGGGCCGCATGCAGGACTCCAGCATGGGGATGCCCTCGCGGACCTTCAGGTACTCGGGCAGCGAGCGGCCGGCCTGGCGCATGAACCACACCGGGGTGTGCGGCACCGGCTCGTGCCGGCAGGCGCGCAGGAACGCGGAGTCGTACGCGGCGCCGCGGCGCGCGGGGGTGGGCGGGCCGTCGAGGGTGGCCGCCGTGGTGTCTGCCGTAGTCTCGCTCACGGTTCAAATCTTCGCACGCGCCCCGGACGGCACTCCCCGGCCGGTCTCGTCGGTTCCTCCAAGATCTGGCCGGGTTTGCCGTTCCGGCACGCCGCGCAGGCGGAAGTTGCGGCGATAACCCGGGTCTTCGACCTAGTCTTCGGGTCATGGCAGCGGTCGGCGGGCACCCCGCGCAGGGTGGCGGAACAGGTGGCGGAACGGGTCGGGAGGGGGCGCCGAGCGAGTTCCGGGCCGCCGTGGCGGCGTTCGACGGGGCGCGGCTGCGGCCCGAGGTGCAGCTGTCCCCCGCGCCGGCCCCGCGCCGGCTGGCCCCGCACGCGTTCGCGGTGACCGCCTCGGTCGAGGTGGACGGCGAGGAGCTGGCGGACGGTCGGCTGGTGCTGCTGTACGACCCGGCCGGGCAGGAGGCCTGGAACGGGGAGTTCCGGGTGGTGACGATGACCCGCGCGGAGCTGGAGCCGGAGATGGCCGGCGACCCGATGCTGTCGGAGGTCGGCTGGGCCTGGCTGCTGGACGCGCTGCAGGCGCACGGCGCCGGATACGCGGAGCCGTCCGGCACGGTGACCAGGTGCGCCTCGCAGTACTTCGGCGCGCTCGCGGACCGGCCGTCCTCGACCGAGATCGAGATCCGGGCCTCCTGGACGCCGGCCGACGGCCGCTTCGAGCGGCACCTGGCCGCCTGGGGGGACCTGCTGTGCACCAGCGCGGGCCTGCCGCCGGCCGCCCCGGGCCCGCAGGCGCCCGCCGACGTCCCGTCACTCGGTGGAGTGGTCCCGATGCCCGCCCGGCGGCGCCCGCGCTCGCACTGAGGAGTGGCGTCGGGGCCGCGCGGCACCGGCCGGCCCGACGCCACCCCCAGGGCTGACGGAGCGTGGCTTCGGACCGGCTCTGCGTCAATTCACCGGTCGAAAGCGATCGACACCGACCCGTCCGGTGACGAATCCGATCGATTTTGTGCGAATACCAGGCATGTCGCATCAATCATTTGCGCGATTTGTCCGTATTGTTACTCACTAGATCGTGATCTTTCGCTAAAGCCGGGCACGGTAGCTGCCGAAGCAGACTGTGACCCTTTCCGAACGCGGAACACTCCGACCGCCCCCATCGGGGTTCCGTCCGCCACTCCCCGCAGGAGGCCTGGTGTCGGTCCTTCTTGAGCACCCCGCAAACGTGGTCGCCTACCGCCCGACCAAGCCCACCGCCATGGTGGTCATCGCCGATCCGCGCGTCCGAAACACCGTCACCCGCCACCTGTGGGCGCTCGGCGTCCGCGACGTGATCGAGGTGTCCTCGATCGCCGAGGCCCGCCCCCGGGTCTCCACCCCGCGCGACATCTGCGTCGCCGACGTGCACCTGCCGGACGGCTCCGGGCTGACCATCCTGGCCGAGACCCGCGCCGCGGGCTGGCCGACACCAAGCAGGCGCAGCGTGCGGGCGAGGTCGCCGCCGTCGACGCGGAGAAGCTCGCCGCGCTGGCCTCCGTCCACGGGCTCGGCCGGTAC
>NZ_JBFBDY010000524.1:0-4474 GCF_040683475.1 Kitasatospora sp. NPDC093558
GCCGCGGCGGTTTAGCGCTCGCCGACGGCGTCCCGCGGCTCCGTGTCGTCCGCGGGAGCCACGACCTCCTCCACCGGCCCGATCCCGAACGCCGGCTCCACCGCCGCCGCGTACGGGTTCACCATCGCCCGCCGCTCCTCCTGCATCGCCGTCAGCCGCCGCACCACGAGGATCGCCAGGACGGCCGCCACGATGCGGATGCCCCCCGAGGCGATGAGGATCACGATTGAGGCCTGCGGGTCGGCCGTGTTGGAGGGGCGCAGGCTCATCGTGCCGCCGATCCGGGACAGGACCATCGAGACGATCCACGCCGTCCACCAGGCCGTGACCAGGGCCCGCCCGACCGGCCGGCGCCGGCCGTCCGGGTCCACCGGAGCGCTCGCGTCCCAGCTGTCGGCCATGAGCTGCTGCGGGAACCAGAGCTGGACGAACGGGGTGAACCACGCGCCGATCGTCCAGCCCTTGCCGAGCCGGTGACCGAGCGGCAGGAAGAGGCCGGCGTTCTGCCGCACGCGGTGGAACCAGGTGATGAACGCCGCCGCGCTCAGGGCGAGGAGCAGGAAGGTGAGCGAGTTCAGCCCGCCGGCCAGGCGCTCCAGCGTGTCGTAGTCGTCCGGCGAGACGTCCGAACTCCCGTCCTTCACGCGGGAGTAGAGCACCAGCGTGGCGACGTTGGTGCCGACCACCAGGGTGGCCAGCAGGATGTTGAAGGCCAGCGCCACGTAGGTGACTATCGCCGGGACGGCGGGCGAGCGGTACGCCCTCGGCCACATCGGGTCGGCTTCGGCGCAGCTCCAGCAGCGCCGGTTCGGGGTCGCCGCAGGGCGAGCCCCGCACACCGCACACATCATCAGAATTCGTCCACTCCTGGGGGCCGCCGGGCGCGGGCACCGCGCACCGGTCGGTCGGGCCATCGCCCCGAGCGGGGCGGGCGCGCAGAGCCTAGTGGGCCGGGCAGGTCCTCCGCCAGCGCAATTAGGTGGTGGATCGGCGCAGGTCAGAGACCGTACCGGGGGAATCCGGGCAGATCCTCCGAAGCGGACCCGAACACCCCCAAGTCCCGGAGTTCCCGAACCGCCCGATGCTGCGTCACGCGTCGTTCACGTTGCGGTCGCTGACCTTCGGATGAATGAGGACGCCCACAGTTGTACAGCCAACTGTGGCTCCCCCCTCAGCCTCCGTGACCAGCCGCGCGCGGAACCGGCACCCGACGATCCCGGTGATCCCGACGATCCCTGGCGGTCCGGCGGACCGGTCCCCCGGCGGCGGACAGGACAACCGTGGCCGCAGGCAGCGCCCTGACCCTCACCACACCCGCCAACCCGACCGAAGGCGACCGGCTCACCTTCCACTGGACCACCGACGCCCCCGACGCCAAGAACTGGGTCGGCATCTACGACGGCAGCCGCCGGCCCGGCACCGGCTCCTCCCTGCTGTGGAAGTACACCCCGGGCGGCTCCGGCGACCTCCAGCTCGACACCTCGGCGCTCACCGGCGGCCCGTACACCGCCTACCTGCTGGCCAAGGACGGCTACGGCATCCTCGCCCGGACCGAGCCGTTCAATTTCCGCCCCAAGCCCGCCGTGGTCCGCCCGCACGCCGCCGTCGACGCGCTGACCACGGCCCCCGTTGCCCCCGGCAGCGCGGTGTCCGTCAAGCTCGGCGGCCTGTGGTCCCGTCCGGCCGGCAACCCGGCGGGCACCGCCGTCTTCCGCAAGGTCGGCGGCGCCGCCTGGGTCTCGGTCAGTGCCGACGGCACCCTCACCGGCAGCGCCCCGAAGGCCGGCGAGAACCCCGAGCTCGTCGTCGTCGGCGTCAAGGACAGCGCCGGCGCCACCGACACGATCACGGTGCTCGTCCCGGTTGCCGACCCCGCCGGGCCGCTGCGCCTGAAGACCGCGAGCTGGAACCTGCACAACGCCGGCGCCGGCTACACCGACGCGCTGGAGAAGCAACTGCGCGTCGTGCTCGCCCAGGGCCTCGACGTCCTGGCGCTCCAGGAGACCGCCGGCACCCAGGCGCAGACCCTCGCCACCGCGCTCGGCTGGTACGCCTACCAGAGCCCCGGCAGCGTCGGCATCCTCAGCCGCCACCCGTTGGCCGACGTCACCCCGGTGACGGCCGACCTGCCCGCCGCCGCCGCGACCGTGAAGCTGCCCGGCGGACGGACCGTCCGCTTCTGGGCCGCGCACCTCGACGAGGCCGACTACGGCCCGTACGGCGTCCAGGACGGCCGCACCGCCGTGCAGGCCGAGGCCGCCGAGAACGCCTCCGTCCGCCTGAAGCAGGCCAAGGCGCTGGCCGCGGCCGTCCGGGCCGACATCGCCAAGCACACCCCGGTGGTGCTCGCCGGTGCGCTCTCCTCGCCCTCGCACCTGGACTGGACGGCCGCCACCGCCGCCGCGCACGGCGGCGTCGGCGCCGTCGACTGGCCCGTCACCAAGGAGTTCCAGGCCGCCGGGCTGACCGACACCCTGCGCGAGGAGAGCCCGGACCCGGTCGAGGTCCCGGCCACCACCTGGTCGCCGACCCGCAAGCAGCGCGGTGCCGCGCCCGAGCCGCAGGACCGCATCGACTACGTGCAGTACGCGGGCGCGCTCAAGCTCGTCGAGGCGCACGCCCTGGTGGCCGACTGGCCGCAGCCCGAGCCGAACACCGCCGCCAACGAGTGGCCGTCCGACACCGCCGCCGCCGTCGCCACCTTCCAGCTCTGAGAGGCCGGTCCGCCATGTCCGAACTTTCCCGTCGCACCTTCGTCGGCGCCACCGCGGCCGCCGGCGCCGTCGCGCTGACCGGCCTCGCGACGACCCCCGCCGACGCCGCCCCCGCGGCCGAGGCCGAGGCGCTCACCGGCACCGTCAAGGACGTCAGGCACGTCGTCGTCCTGATGCAGGAGAACCGCAGCTTCGACCACTACTTCGGCACCCTCGACGGCGTCCGCGGGTACGGCGACAAGCAGGCGCTCCAGTTCCCGGACGGCACCGACGTGTTCCGCCAGCCCGACTCCCGCCGCAGCGACGGCGGGGTCATGCTGCCGTACCGGATGGACACGTCCAAGTACAACGCGCAGAACGCCGGCGGCCTCGCCCACGACTGGGCCACCGGCCACCAGGCGATCAACAACGGCGCGATGAACAAGTGGATCGCCGCCAAGGGCGAGCGCACCATGGGCTACTTCACCCGGGACGACATCCCCTACCAGTACGCCCTGGCCGACGCTTTCACCCTCTGCGACGCCTACTTCACCTCCCTCGCCGGGCCGACCGACCCCAACCGCCTCTACCTGTGGACCGGCACCGCGGGCCCCGGCCGCGACGGGACCACCGGCCCCTGGATCGACAACACGCCGGTCACCGACAACCCCGTCGCCGACTGGACCACCTACGCCGAGCGCCTCCAACAGGCGGGCGTCAGCTGGCGCGTCTACCACAACCCCAGCAAGGACGACCGCACCGGCGACTACGACGACAACGCGCTCTCCTACTTCAAGCAGTTCCACAACTTCCCGAAGGACGACCCGCGTTACGTCAACGCGATGACGAAGTTCGACCCGACGGACTTCGACCGGCACTGCAAGGACGGCACCCTCCCGACCGTCTCCTGGCTGGTCGCGCCCTACCTCTTCTCCGAGCACCCCGAGGCCGGACCGGCCTACGGCGCGCACTGGGTGGACCTGGCGCTGCAGTCGCTGATGTCCAACCCGAAGGTGTGGCAGCACACCGTCTTCCTCGTCATGTACGACGAGAACGACGGCTACTTCGACCACATGGTCCCGCCCACCCCCGAGACCGGCACACCCGAGGAGTTCACCCACGGGCGGGCGATCGGCCTCGGCAACCGCGTGCCGCTGTGGGTCGCCTCGCCGTGGTCGCGCGGCGGCTGGGTCAACTCCCAGGTGTTCGACCACACGTCGGTGCTGCGCTTCATGGAGGTCGTCACCGGGGTCGCCGAGCCGAACATCTCGGCCTGGCGCCGGGCGGTCTGCGGCGACCTCACCAGCTGCTTCGACTTCGCCGCACCGGACTTCTCGATCCCGCGGCTGCCCGACACCAACGCGCTGATGGCCAGGGCCGACGCGGGCACCAAGCTGCCCGGCGTCGCGCTGCCGGCCGTCGGCGCCCAGTCGATGCCCGTCCAGGAGCGCGGCGACCGGCCGCACCGCCCGCTGCCGTACCAGCCGTGGGCCGACGCCGAGGTGGACCGCAGGACCGGCAAGGTCACCTGCACGATGACCAACGACGGTTCGGTGGCCTTCCCCTACACCGTCTACCCGAACATCGTGCTCCCGTTCGCCGGGACCCCGTTCACCGTCGCCCCCGGCGCCACCGCCACCTACGTGTGGGACGCCGCGGCCACCAACGGCCGCTACGACTTCACCGTGCACGGCCCGGACGGCTTCGTGCGCCGCTTCGCCGGCACCGTCGTCCGCGACGGGCAGGGCGGCCGGAACGACGTCGGCGTGCCGATCGTCACC
>NZ_JBFBDY010000525.1:0-4471 GCF_040683475.1 Kitasatospora sp. NPDC093558
GGGATCGTCCACCGCGACGTCAAGCCGGAGAACGTCCTGCTCGACCTCGCCGCCGCCCCCGGCCCGGGCGGAGCCCCGCGCGCCAAGCTCACCGACTTCGGCGTGGCCCGCCTGGTGGACGCCCCGCGCCGCACGAGGGCCACCCGGATCATCGGCACCCCCGACTACCTCGCCCCCGAGATCATCGAGGGCCTGGAGCCCCGCGCCGCCGTCGACATCTACGCCCTCGCCACCGTGCTCTACGAGCTCCTGGCCGGCTCGACCCCCTTCGGCGGCGGCCACACCGGCGCCGTGCTGCGCCGCCACGTCACCGAGCAGGTGCCGCCGATCCCCGGCCTGCCGGACGGGCTGTGGCGGATCGTCTCCGAGTGCCTGGCCAAGGCCCCCGCCTCGCGGCTGCGCGCCGCCGAGCTGGCCGCCCGGCTGCGCGAGCAGCTGCCCGCGCTGGCCGGCCTGCCGGTGCTCGCCGTCCCCTCGCAGGGCCGGGCCCCGGCCGAGGAGGCGATCACCCCCGGCGAGGCCGTGTACGCGGAGGTGGACGCCGCCCCCGGTGCCCACAAGCGCCGCCGCGGCCCGGCCGTCCCGCTGGTGCCCGGCGTCGCCCCGGACTCCACCCGGGACACCCACACCAGCCTGCGCCGCCCGTCCGCCGACGAGCTGGCCGCCTACGCCGCCGAGTCCCGCGCCCAGCGCGCCGCCCCCGGCACCGGCCACCGCCGCGACCGCCAGGCCCTGCTGCGCCGCCGTCGGCTGCTCGCCGTCGTGCTGGCCACCGTCCTGCTGCTGGCCGGTGCCGCCGCGGCCTGGACGGCCTTCGCGGCCACCGCCCCGGAGCCCGGCCACCCGGCCCGTCCTGCCGTCCACAGCACCGCCCCGCGGGCCCCGTAGGAGCGTCCCGGGCGGCCGGAGGACCCCGGTGTCGTCATGACCACCCCCGGAACCATTACCCTGGGGGCGTGGCAGCCGTCGATCCTTCCGAAGAGCTCAAGAACCTCGAATCGACCATGGGGTCGATCGAGGCCGTCCTCGACCTGGACAAGATCCGGGCCGACATCGCGGTCCTGGAGGAGGAGGCAGCCGCCCCCACCCTGTGGGACGACGTCGCGAACGCGCAGAAGGTGACCAGCCGGCTCTCCTTCCTCCAGGGCGAGCTGCGCCGGGTCGAGGGCCTGCGCAGCCGCATCGACGACCTGGGCGTGCTGTTCGAGCTGGCCGAGGCCGAGGACGACGCGGACACCCGCGCCGAGGCCGAGACCGAGCTCAAGGCGCTCCAGAAGGCCGTCGAGGAGCTGGAGGTCCGCACCCTCCTGTCCGGCGAGTACGACGCCCGCGAGGCGCTGATCAACATCCGTGCCGAGGCCGGTGGCGTCGACGCCGCCGACTTCGCCGAGCAGCTCATGCGCATGTACCTGCGCTGGGCCGAGCGGCACGGGTACCCCACCGAGGTGTACGACACCTCGTACGCCGAAGAGGCCGGCATCAAGTCCGCGACCTTCACCGTCAAGGCGCCGTACGCCTACGGCACCCTCTCGGTCGAGCAGGGCACCCACCGCCTGGTGCGCATCTCGCCGTTCGACAACCAGGGCCGCCGGCAGACCTCCTTCGCCGGTGTCGAGGTGCTCCCGGTCGTCGAGCAGTCCGACCACGTCGACATCGACGAGGGCGAGCTGCGCGTGGACGTGTACCGCGCCTCCGGCCCCGGTGGCCAGGGCGTCAACACCACCGACTCGGCGGTGCGCATCACGCACATCCCGACCGGCATCGTGGTCTCCTGCCAGAACGAGCGCTCGCAGATCCAGAACAAGGCGTCCGCGATGAACGTCCTCCAGGCCAAGCTGCTGGAGCGGCGCCGCCAGGAGGAGAAGGCGGCGATGGACGCCCTCAAGGACAGCGGCAGCTCCTGGGGCAACCAGATGCGCTCCTACGTCCTGCACCCGTACCAGATGGTCAAGGACGTCCGGACCGCGTTCGAGGCCGGCAACCCGCAGGCCGTCCTGGACGGCGACATTGATGGGTTCATCGAGGCCGGCATCCGCTGGCGCAAGCAGCGCGAGACCAGCGCCGAGTAATCGGGCGAAGACGCAGGAGGGCCCCCGACCGATCCCGGTCGGGGGCCCTTTCGTTCGGTACGTCTCGTCGGGTACGTCCCGTCGTGCCTCAGGCCAGCGCCTGCCGGGCGATCAGTGCCACCGCGAGCAGTCCGGCCAGCAGGGCCAGCAGCATCGCGGGGGAGAGCGCGGCGAACGGCCCCTGCTGCTCCTGCAGCCGGGCCCGGTTGGCGCGGCAGACCGGGCAACGGCCTTCGCTCACGCGTCCGTTGCAGTTGGCGCACACCAGATGGTCGCAGGTCATGCGATCTCCTCCTCGCTGCTAGAACCAACGCACCGGACGGGACTTTGGTTCCTTCGCGTGCCCTGTGCGGGGGAGCGGCCGGGCACGGTCGCTCCCTCCACTCTGCCAGGTTCCGACCGTTCCGGCTCCCGGGCTGTGAGATGCCTCGCAATTTTCCGGGCATAAAGGGATATTCTCCCCCAACTTCCGATGGCCGTCCTGTCCGGGCCCTGCGGGCCGACGGCGGATTCGCGTATGGTCCCAAGCCGGGACCGGCCCTCGCCGGTCCCTTCGCCCGCCCCCGGACCGGGCCCACAGGGGCGGACCGACCGAGGACTGGCGCCGCCTAGGATGGCCTCCGTGATGCAGCCGTGATCAGATTCGACAACGTCTCCAAGACCTATCCCAAGCAGAACCGTCCCGCCCTGGACAACGTCTCGCTGGAGATCGAGAAGGGTGAGTTCGTCTTCCTGGTCGGCTCGTCCGGCTCGGGCAAGTCCACCTTCCTGCGCCTGTGCCTGCGCGAGGAGCGCCCCTCCACGGGCGAGGTGCACGTGCTCGGCAAGGACCTGGGCAAGCTGTCCAACTGGAAGGTGCCGCACATGCGCCGCCAGCTGGGCACCGTCTTCCAGGACTTCCGCCTGCTGCCCAACAAGACCGTCGCGCAGAACGTCGCCTTCGCCCTCGAAGTGATCGGCAAGCCCAAGAGCGCCATCAACAAGGTGGTGCCCGAGGTGCTGGAGCTGGTCGGCCTCGGAGGCAAGGAGGACCGCATGCCCGGCGAGCTCTCCGGTGGTGAGCAGCAGCGCGTCGCGATCGCCCGCGCCTTCGTGAACCGGCCGATGCTGCTGATCGCGGACGAGCCCACCGGCAACCTCGACCCGCAGAACTCGGTCGGCATCATGAAGCTGCTCGACCGCATCAACCGCACCGGCACCACCGTGCTGATGGCGACCCACGACCAGGCCATCGTCGACCAGATGCGCAAGCGCGTCATCGAGCTCGACAAGGGCCTGCTGGTCCGCGACCAGGCCCGCGGCGTCTACGGATACCAGCACTGATCCACCGTCGCTGAACCGTAGGGCCGCCGGCCCGAGCCGTCCGACCAGCAGTACCGACCCTGGAGTTGTTACACGCATGCGCGCCCAGTTCGTCCTGTCGGAGATCGGTGTGGGTCTCCGCCGCAACCTGACGATGACCATCGCGGTCGTCGTCAGCGTCGCGCTCTCCCTCGCCCTCGCCGGTTCCTCGCTCCTGGTCCGCGACCAGGTGAACTCCATGAAGGGGTACTGGTACGACAAGGTCGAGGTGAGCATCTACTTCTGCACCAAGTCGGACGCCCGCAACTCGCCGCAGTGCGACAAGGGCGCGGCCACCGACCAGCAGGTGCAGGACATCAAGGCCCAGCTGGACAAGATGGACTCGGTGGTCCAGTCCGCGACCTTCGAGAACTCCACCGACGCGTACAAGCACTGGAAGGAGATGAACCCGGACAACCCGCTCATCTCCGTCCTGGGCCCGGACGCCATGCCGCAGTCCTGGCGGGTGAAGCTCAACGACCCGACGAAGTACGACGTCATCCAGAGCGCCTTCGCCGGGAAGCCGGGCGTCAAGTCGGTCGAGGACCAGCGGAAGATCCTGGAGAACCTCTTCGGCCTGCTCAACGGCCTGCAGACGGCGGCCTTCGTCATCATGGTGCTGATGCTGTTCGTCGCGCTGCTGCTGATCGTCAACACCGTCCGGGTGTCGGCGTACAGCCGTCGGCGTGAGACCGGGATCATGCGCCTGGTGGGCGCGTCCAACTTCTACGTCCAGATGCCGTTCATCGCCGAGGCCGCGTTCTCCGCGCTGCTGGGGGCCGTGATGGCCTCCGGGCTGCTGCTCGGCGGACACTTCTTCGTCCAGAACTGGCTGGCCTCCCGGGTGCAGTTCATCCACTTCATCGGGCTGAGCTCGGTGCTCGCGGTGATCCCGCTGCTGGTCGTGGTCGGCATGGGCATGGCCGGGATCGCGGCGTTCTTCACGCTGCGCAAGTACCTCAAGGTCTGAGCCCGCGGGCTCCCGGCGGCCCCGGGCGGGCGGGGGGCGTCCGGGGGGGGCGCCGGTGCGCGGGGGGGCGGTGCGGCCCGCCGCGCCGGGG
>NZ_JBFBDY010000526.1:0-4460 GCF_040683475.1 Kitasatospora sp. NPDC093558
GGACGGCATCGTATGCCGTCCCACCGCGGGCGTCATCGTCTCCGCGCGACGCGGGTCACCACCGGTCCCGCAGCGCCGGAGCGGGCAGGCCGAGCGCCGCCCGGATGGCGAGCCCGAAGGCCCGAGCCACCGGGGGCGGCGACGCGTGCCCCACCTGCCGGTAGCGGACCGTCTTGCCGCCGGCGAACGCCCAGTCGTCGGGGAAGCCCTGGAGCCTCGCCGCCTGTTCGACGGTCAGCTTCACCATGTCCGTGCCGTCCGGTGACGGGTCCCAGCCGTCCTCCGGGCCGGGGACCCGGTCGGCGATGGTCCCGCCGTTGACCCGCATGCGGGCCCAGGAGCGCTTCGACCCGGTCGGCCCCAGATCCGGCCCACCACGGTTCCAGGAACCCCCGACCAAGGTCGGGGCGACCTCCCGGGCCTGGTCGGCCCAGACCGCGGCGTGCGGCCACCCTCGGGCGGCCATCGAGTCGCCCAACACCTCCCCCACCGTCAGCGGCGGCTCACCGTCCGGCGCCGGAGGCTCGAAGTGGCGCATGGCGTCCCCCTTCAACGCCACCAGGATCCCCTGCTTGCGGTCCTGGGGCACGCCGTGCCACTTCGCGTTGACGACGAACCAGTCGTACGTGTAGTTGAGATGATCGAGCTCGACCTCGACCCGCGAACGGATGGGTCCGTACTCGGGTTTGACCGCCAGTTCGGAGACGTTCTCGATGAGCACGGCACGCGGCTGCACACCGTGCAGGAGCATCACGGT
Organism: Kitasatospora sp. NPDC093558; assembly: GCF_040683475.1. Taxonomy (NCBI): domain Bacteria; kingdom Bacillati; phylum Actinomycetota; class Actinomycetes; order Kitasatosporales; family Streptomycetaceae; genus Kitasatospora; species Kitasatospora sp. NPDC093558. The sequence continues at coordinate 758 of NZ_JBFBDY010000526.1, forward strand.
GGCCTCGAGCAGCCGGAGTTCCGCGTCGCTGTCCTCGCGCCCCACCGCCGCACTCGCCTTCACCCGGGGCAGACCCGCCGCCAGGAGGTCCACGTCGTAGACCTCCTGGTGCTCCTCCGGAACGAAGTCGAGGAGGTCGGCCTCCAGGACGTGCCACTCCGGGCGGTTCAGCCGCAGCGTCTCGCAGGCCACGGGACGGTTGTCCAGGAGCAGCACGGGATCGAACCCCGCCTGCTCCAGACCGAGCGCGAGGCCACCCGCCCCCGCGCACACGGCGAGGCTGGTCAGGCGTTCGCGACGGGACTCTTCCATGATCACCATTTGCGCTCGTCGGGAAGCTCGGCGGGGGCTGGTGCCCCGAGCAACCGATGATCGCATCCACCGCCCGCACACGTCGATAGTCAGGATACGGACGGTCCTTCCCGGGGGAGCGGGAACACCACCGGGACGCTGCTGCATGGGCACTCCGGCGGGGCCGGGGGTCAGGTGCGGCGGACTCCCGCTGCCAGGTCGGCGGCCAGGGACTGGACGGCGGTCAGGCCGGTCGGGAGGTCGGGGGCTTCCAGGATGAGCTTCACGAAGGCCGAGCCGACGATCACGCCGTCGGCGAACTCGGCGACCTGACGGGCCTGTCGGGCGTTGGAGACGCCCAGGCCGACGCAGACCGGGAGGTCGGTCGTGGTGCGGGTGCGGCGGACGAGGTCGCGGGCCTCGGTGCCGACCGATTCGCGGGTGCCGGTGACGCCCATGAGGGAGGCGGCGTAGACGAACCCGGAGCCGGCGGCGGTGATGGTCGCCAGGCGTGCGTCCTGGCTGCTGGGGGCCACGACGAAGACGGTCGCCAGGTTGTGCTTGGCCGCGTGCTCGCGCCACAGGGCGGATTCCTGGACCGGCAGGTCGGGCAGGATGCAGCCCGCGCCGCCCGCCGCCGCGAGTTCGGCGGTGAAGCGTTCGACGCCGTAGCGGTCGACGGGGTTCCAGTACGTCATGACCAGGATCGGCGCGCCGGTCGCCTCGTAGGCCTCGCGCACGGTGCGCAGCACGTCGGCGATCTTCACGCCGCCGCGCAGGGCGATGTCGTCGGCGGTCTGGATGATCGCGCCGTCCAGGACCGGGTCGCTGTGCGGGAGGCCGACCTCGACCACGTCCGCGCCGCCCGCGAGGACGGCCTTGACGGCGTCGATGCCGCCGTCCACGGTCGGGAAGCCGGCCGGGAGGTAGGCGACCAGGGCCGCCCGGTCCTCCGACCTGGCCTTGGCGAGGGTGGTGCTCAGCAGGTCCAGGTTTCCGGTGTGTGCGGTGCTCACTTGCTCTCTCCCTCGGCGGTGCCGTCGTACAGGCCGAAGTAGCGCGCGGCCGTGTCCATGTCCTTGTCGCCGCGCCCGGACAGGTTGACCACGATCAGGCCGTCCGGGCCCAGTTCCTTGCCCAGCTCCAGGGCGCCGGCCAGGGCGTGGGCGCTCTCGATGGCCGGGATGATGCCCTCGGTGCGGGAGAGCAGGCGGAGGGCCTGCATGGCGGCGTCGTCGGTGATCGCGCGGTACTCGCCGCGGCCGCTGTCCTTGAGGTAGGAGTGCTCCGGGCCGATGCCCGGGTAGTCGAGGCCGGCCGAGATCGAGTACGGCTCGGTGATCTGGCCCTCCTCGTCCTGCAGGACGTAGGAGCGGGAGCCGTGCAGGACGCCGGGCTCGCCCGCGGTCAGGGTGGCCGCGTGCTCGCCGGTCTCGACGCCGTGGCCGGCCGGCTCGAAGCCGACCAGGCGGACGCCGGCGTCCGGGACGAAGGCGTGGAAGAGGCCGATGGCGTTGGAGCCGCCGCCGACGCAGGCCGCGACGGCGTCGGGCAGCCGGCCGGCGCGCTCGACGATCTGGCGGCGGGCCTCGACGCCGATGACGCGGTGGAAGTCGCGGACCATGGCGGGGAACGGGTGCGGGCCGGCGACGGTGCCGAACAGGTAGTGGGTGGAGTCGACGTTGGCGACCCAGTCGCGGAACGCCTCGTTGATGGCGTCCTTGAGGGTGCGGGAGCCGGACTTGACGGCCACCACCTCGGCGCCGAGCATCCGCATCCGGGCGACGTTCAGCGCCTGGCGCTGGGTGTCGACCTCGCCCATGTAGATGGTGCAGTCGAGGCCGAACAGGGCGCACGCGGTGGCGGTGGCCACGCCGTGCTGGCCGGCGCCGGTCTCGGCGATGACCCGCGTCTTGCCCATGCGCTTGGTGAGCAGCGCCTGGCCCAGCACGTTGTTGATCTTGTGCGAGCCGGTGTGGTTCAGGTCCTCGCGCTTGAGGAACATCCGTACGCCACCGGCGTGTTCGGCGAACCGCGGGACCTCGGTGAGGGCGCTGGGCCGGCCGGTGTAGTTGGCCATCAGGTCGTTGAGCTCCGCCGCGAAGGCCGGGTCACCCTTGGCCTTCTCGTACTCGGCGGCGACCTCGTCCACGGCGGCGACCAGCGCCTCCGGGATGAACTTGCCGCCGTAGTCGCCGAAGTAGCCCGCGGCATTGGGCACCTGACCCTGCGGGTCCGGCAGGAAGAAGGTGTCGGTCGTCATGACGTTTCCTCAGTGGTTCCGTGAGCAGTTGCCGGCGATGCCGAGTTCTTCGGTTCCGCGTTCTTCAGTTCCGCGACCGTCGCCGCCGGATCGGGGGACGTCATCAGCGTCTCCCCCACCAGCACCGCGTCCGCGCCGTCGGCCCGCAGGCGGCGGGCGTCGGCCGGAGTGCGCACGCCGCTCTCCGCGACCAGCACCCGGTCGGCCGGGATCCGGCTCCGCAGCCGGCCGGTGAGGCCCAGGTCCATGCGGAAGTCCCGCAGGTCCCGGTGGTTGACGCCGATGTTCACGGCGCCGAGGGCGAGCGCCGTGCCGGCCTCCGCCTCGCTGTGCACCTCCACCAGCACGTGCAGTCCCAAGTCCCGGGCGTACGCGTACAGTTCGGCGAGCCGCTGCTCGTCGAGGGCGGCGACCACCAGCAGGACGGCGTCCGCCCCGTAGGCGCGGGCCTCGGCGATCTGGTACTCGTCGACGATGAAGTCCTTGCGCATGACGGGCAGCCCGACGGCCTCCCGCACGGTCGCCAGGTCCTCCGGGCGGCCGCCGAAGCCCTCGGTGTGCGCGAGGACGGACAGCGCGCAGGCGCCGCCCGCCTCGTAGCGCCGGGCCAGGTCGGCGGGCCGGTAGTCGTCGGTGAGCGGGCCCTTGAGCGGGCTGCGCGGCTTGAGCTCGGCGATGACGCCGAGGCCGGGGGCGCGCAGGGCGGCCCCGAAGTCCCGGACGGCGGGGGCCGCGGCGGCCCTGGCCTCCAGCTCGGGCAGGGCCACCTCGGCCCTGCGGGCATCGGTCTGGCGGTGCGCCGCCTCGATCAGCTCCCCGATCAGGCCGGGCAGGACGGATCGGCTGGTCAGCCTGGTCAACGTGGCTGCTCCTCGCTCGTGTCGTTCACAGTGGTCATGTCGTTCAGGTCATCCGTGTCGTTCGGGTCGTTCGCGCCGGCCATCACGCGGCGACCACGGCGGCAGGAGCGGCCGGAGCAGCCGCGGCGCCCCCGGCCGCCGACCGCGCGCTCGCCACGACCCACCGGTCCAGCAGCTCCGCGGCCCGCCCGCTGTCGACGGCCTCGGCGGCCAGGGCGAGGCCCCGGTGCCAGTCCTCGCACCGCCCGGCCGCCCGCAGTGCGGCGGCCGTGTTGAGCAGCACGATGTC
>NZ_JBFBDY010000527.1:0-4454 GCF_040683475.1 Kitasatospora sp. NPDC093558
CCTCCTCCGCCTCCGTGAGCAGCAGCCGGCCCGCCGGCGTGAGGTCGACGCCGCGCGGACCGCGGTCGAACAGGGTCACGCCGAGTTCCTGTTCGAGGCGCCGGATCCGCTGGGAGAGCGAGGGCTGGGCGATCCGCAGGCGCTCGGCGGCACGGCCGAAGTGCCGTTCCTCGGCGACGGCGCGGAAGTGGCGGAGGTGCCCCAGCAGGTCCATGGCCAGCCATCATAGGCATTTTCGTATGGATCCGTTCACCATTGAGCTCTTGGACTGGAGTGCTGACGGGCTGTTTAGGTGAGGGCGAAGGCACCACGACCCACCCGGGAGATCACTCATGACCCTTGCACTCCGCCGCCCCCGCACCGCACTGCCCGCCGTCGCCCTGGTGGCGGTCGCCCTGCTGAGCGGGTGCGGCCAGAACGACCGGGCCGGCGCCACGGCGCCCACCGCCACCGCCACCGCCACCGCCACCGCCACAACGGCCGATGCCTTCACCGGACTTGAGCAGCAGTTCGGCGCCCGTCTCGGCGTCTACGCACTGGACACCGGCAGCGGCCGGGAGGTCGTCCACCGCGCCGACGAGCGGTTCGCGTTCGCGTCCACGATCAAGTCCCTTGCGGCCGGGGCCCTGCTGCGCAAGGCGTCCGACGAACAGCTGGACAAGGTGGTCACGTACCGCCAGGAGGACGTCCTGGAGTGGGCGCCGATCGCGTCGCAGCACGTCGCCACCGGCATGACGGTGCGCGACCTGGCCGCCGCCGCCATCCAGTACAGCGACAACACCGCGGCGAACCTCGTCACCGCCGAGCTCGGCGGCCCGGCGGCCGTGCAGACGTCCCTGCGCGAGCTCGGCGACCCGACCACCAGCGTCGACCGCACCGAACCCAGCCTCAACGAGGCCACCCCGGGCGACACGCGCGACACCAGCACGCCCCGCGCCCTCGCCGCCGACCTGCGCCGCTACGTCCTCGGCGACGTCCTCGCCGAGGACCGGCGCCGGCTGCTGACCGACTGGCTCGTCGGCAACACGACCGGCGGCCCCTACATCCGCGCGGGCCTGCCCGCCGACTGGAAGGTCGGCGACAAGACGGGCACCGGGGAGTACGGCACCCGCAACGACGTCGCCGTCACATGGCCCTCCGGCGGACGCAGCCCGATCGTCATCGTCGTCCTCTCCGACCGCGGCAAGCCCAAGGCCACCTCCGACGACGCCCTCATCGCCCAGGCGACGAAGGCAGTCGTCGGCACGCTCGGCTGACCTGAGGAGACCGTTGACGATGCCCTGTCCCGCAGCAGCAGGGAGAGCCGGGACGGCGTCACACGGTGAAGACGCGCTCGACCTCGTCGCGGTGCGTGTGCAGGTCCCAGTAGAGGGGGGCGACCTCCTCGGCCGAGGCCGCCGGCACTCCGGGCGGACCGTCCGTGCCGATCCACGCGCCGATGGCGACGTGCGCGGCCTGGACGCCGGTGTCGGCCAGTTCCTTGTGCAGGCCGAGTACCCAGTTGCGCAGCGCGGCCTGGGCGGCGTTGAGGTTGCCGAGCATCGGCGTGGGGTCGACCGAGCCGGCGCCGTTGGTGTAGAGCAGAGTGCCCGCGCCGGCCTCGCGCATCGCGGGCAGCACGGCCCGTGTGGCGGCGATGGCCCCGTAGAGCAGGAAGTCCATCGCCCACTGCACGTCGGACGGGTCGGTCTCGGACGGAGCGGTGAGCGGCGTGGAGCCGAGGCTCCCGGCCGGGGAGTACTCCAGGACGTCGATGCCGCCGAAGCGGGTGGCGGCGTCCTTGAGCGCCTGGGTGAGTGCGTCGGTGTCGAGGACATCCGCCGGGAACGCGGCGGCGGTGATGCCTTCGGCGTCGAGCCGGCCGACCAGGTCGTCGAGCTTGTCGCGGTTGCGGGCGACGAGAGCGACGTCGAAGCCGCGGGAGCCGAAGGTACGGGCGATGGCCAGGCCCATACCGGGGCCGGCTCCGACGATGGCGATGCTGGGCACAGTGGATCCTTTGCTGGGAATCCCGTTGGGGATGGGGATGGATCAGGCGACGGTGAGCGCGGTCTTGCCGAGCGTGACGACACGGTTGGCGTGGGCTCCGTGAAGCCGGCTCAGGTCACGCTCGGGTTCCTCGGAACACCGGGCGATCGACTCCGTGTCGGTCATGGCCCGAGTCTCGGGGCTTCGCCGCTTTGCTCGCGCTCACTTCGGCGGTGGCCTAACAATGGTGCGGTGATCCGCTACCGATTGGGCGCCGGTGCTGCGAGTGTGCGGTGGGCGATGTCGCCGATCCACGAAGTGGTCGGCCTGGCCCAGCTCTTGACCGAACCGCAGCGTCACCCGATGTTCCACCCGTGGCTTCGCCGTCGCCGCCATCTCCCGCTCCCCGACCTGGGGGCGCTCACGGTCTTCATGGCCGATGGCGCGTATCGGCCCGACTTCCTCGACCCGTCGCCGATGTCCAGTGAGCCGACGTTCGAGGAAGGCATGGAGGCCTTGCTCGCCGCACCGGCGGACCAGACGTACGCCGAGCTGGTCGACGCAACGACGGGACGCGGGGCGGAAGTCGGCCGCCGACTGCTCGAAGACCCCGACCGTGCCAGGTCCGAGGCCGCCGATGCGCTGCGCCGCCTCTGGAAGACGGTCGTCGAACCGGAATGGCCGTCCATGCGGCAGGCGCTGCGTGCCGAGATGCTGGACCGGGCCATCCAGGTCAACCGCGAGGGGCTGCGCGCAGTCCTTCCGCGCCTGCACCCTTCCGCTGCGTGCGAGGGCGACACCGTCACCGTGGAGAAGACCGTCGACATCGCCGTCGACTGCCCTGAAGGACTCATTCTCGTTCCGTCGCTGTTCATCACCGACCGGATGCAGTGCACCACCTCGGACCACTGGACGCCGGCGATCTATTACCCGGCATCCGGGCGGTACCTCTGGTCGGCACCTCCCACTCCGAGGACGCTCGACCGCCTTCTGGGAGTGACGCGAGCGAGGATCCTGGCCGCGCTCGCCACTCCGCTGCAGACGTCCGTCGTGGCCCGGCTGGTGGGTGTCACTCCCGCGACGGCCAGCGAACACCTGGCGATCCTGCGAGACGCCGGGTTGATCGACAGCAGCCGGGCCGGTCGCACGGCCACGCACGAGCTGACCGAGGCCGGACGTACTCTCCTGAACGCGGCCTCGCAGCGCCCTTGACGGGTCGGGGAGCTGCCGATGGTCACTTAACGCGGAGTGGGAAGTCGGACCGGCCGACTTCCCACTCCTCGCTCGCCTGCGAAGTCGCCTACAGCGCGGCCAGGTTGGCGGTCAGGTCGTCCAGGCCCAGGGAGCCCTGGGAGAGGGCGTGGGTGTGCCAGGTGCGGAGGTCGAAGGCCGGGCCCTGGCGGTGGCGGGCGGCTTCGCGGCCTTCCAGCCAGGCGCGTTCGCCGAGTTTGTAGCCGATGGCCTGGCCGGGCCAGCCCAGGTAGCGGTCGATCTCGCTGGTGCGGCGCGGGGCCTCGCTGCCGTGGTGCGCGGCCATGAACGCGTCGGCCAGCTCCGGGGTCCAGCGTTCGCCGGGGTGACCGCCCCATTGGTCACCGGCGGACCCCGCGGGGATCGCGAGGCGCAGGTGCATGCCGATGTCGACGATCACGCGGATGATGCGGAGCATCTGCTTGTCGAGGTACCCGAGGCGGCGCGCGGGGTCGGTGAGGAAGCCGAGTTCGTCCATCAGCCGCTCCGCGTAGAGCGCCCAGCCCTCCTTGTTGGCGCTGACGGCGCCGAGGGTGATCTGGTAGGTGCTCAGGCGGTCGGCGGAGGCGGTCCAGCGAGCGGTCTGGAGGTGGTGGCCGGGGACGCCCTCGTGGTACCAGGTGCTGACGATCTCCCAGGTGGGGAAGGTCTGTTGGCCGAGGGTGGGCAGGTAGGTGCGGCCGGGGCGGGTGAAGTCGAGGCTGGGGCCCGTGTAGTAGGGCGCACCGGAGCTTCCCGGGGGCGCGATCCTGGCCTCGACGCGCCGCATCGGGCCCGAGATGTCGAAGTGGGTGCCGTCGAGCGCGTCGATCGCCTCGTCGATGATCTGCTGGAGCCAGGCCCGGACGTTCTCCTCGCCCTCGATCGCGTGGCCGTGCTCGTTGAGGTGGTCCATGGTGGCGCGCACGCCCGCGCCCGGGAGGATGCGCTCGGACTCGGCCCGCATCTCGGCGGCCGTCCGGTGGAACTCCTCCCACGCCCACGCGTACGCCTCGGCCGGGTCGAGGTCGGCGCCGTTGGCCCAGCGGGCGGAGCGCAGGTAGCGCTCGGGGCCGACGGCGTCCGGGGTGCCGTCGGCGGCGGGCAGGTAGGTGGCGTGCAGCCAGTCGCGGAAGGCGTCGACGGCAGTGGTCGCCCGCTCGGCGGCGGTGTCGAGTTCGCGCCGCAGCCCGGCGGGGCCGTCCGCGACGAAGCCGGCGAACCAGCTCGCCCGGCCGTCGGCCCGGCCGGTCCAG
>NZ_JBFBDY010000528.1:0-4434 GCF_040683475.1 Kitasatospora sp. NPDC093558
GACACGCGTCACACCCACGCGTGGTTCCCGGCCCCGGCCGTCGGCGCTATCGTCCCACCATGTTTGCTGCCTACGCCGCCCGCATCGACGCCGACGACCCGCTCTCCGGACTGGAGTTGGGCGAACTCCCCGAGCCGCAGGCCCGCCCCGGGTGGAGCGTGGTCACCGTGAAGGCGGCCAGCCTCAACCACCACGACCTGTGGTCGCTGCGCGGCGTCGGCCTGCCCGCCGAGAAGCTGCCGATGATCCTCGGCTGCGACGCGGCCGGCGTCGACGAGCACGGCAACGAGGTCGTCCTCCACTCGGTGATCGGCCAGTCCGGCCACGGGGTGGGGCCGGACGAGCCCCGGTCCATCCTCACCGAGCGCTACCAGGGCACCTTCGCCCAGCGGGTGGCCGTCCCGACCTGGAACCTGCTGCCCAAGCCGGCCGAGCTCAGCTTCGAGGAGGCCGCCTGCCTGCCCACGGCGTGGCTGACGGCCTACCGGATGCTGTTCACCAACGCCGGGGTGAAGCCCGGGGACACCGTCCTTGTGCAGGGCGCGGGCGGCGGCGTGGCGACCGCGCTGATCGTCCTCGGCAAGGCGGCCGGGCTGCGGGTCTGGGTCACCGGACGGGACGAGGCCAAGCGCGCGCGGGCCGTCGGGCTCGGCGCCGACGCTGCGTTCGAGAGCGGCGCCCGGCTCCCGGAGCGGGTGGACGCGGTGATGGAGACGGTCGGCGCCGCCACCTGGTCCCACTCGGTGAAGTCGCTGCGCCCGGGCGGCACCATCGTCATCTCGGGTGCCACCTCGGGGCCCAGCCCGAAGGCCGCCGAGCTGAACCGGATCTTCTTCCTGGAGCTCAAGGTGGTCGGCTCGACCATGGGCACCAAGGACGAGCTGGCCGGGCTGCTCTCGCTCTGCGCGACGGCCGGCGTCCGGCCGGTGATCGACTCGGTGCTGCCGCTGGCCGAGGCCCGAGAGGGCTTCGCCCGGCTGGCCAAGGGCGACGTCTTCGGCAAGATCGTCCTGAACCCGTAGGACCCGGCGCGGACATGTGGACGGACCCGGCGCTCTCCCCCGAGAAGCGCCGGGCCCGTCCACGTTCGTCCCTTCGCAGGCCCTAGCCGAGCAGCCGCTTGAGGCGCTCACCGGCCGCGCCGAGCACCGAGCGGGCCTCGGCGAGCCGCTCGGGCGTCACCCCGCCGTCCCGGGCCGCGTCGCGGACCTGGTCGCGGAACCGGTCGAGCAGCCGCTCCAGCTCGCGGGCCGGGTCGCCGTCCGGGTCGGTCGCCGCCCACGGCGGCAGGTCGGCCGGGGCCTCGGCCTGCTCGTCCTTGTCCAGGTCGATCCTGGTCACCGTGACCCGGTCGGCCGGGCCGGGCGCCGGGGCGGGCGGCGCGTCCGGTCCGTGCTGGCCCCAGCGGGCCGCGTCGGCCAGCCCGGCCAGACCCTTGGTCAGCTCCGAGAGGCCCTCGGCCAGCCCGGTCGGCCAGTCGCCCTTGGCCGCGTGCTCGCGCACCTGCTGCTCGACCCGGCGCTTGATCCGCAGCGCCTCCTGCTGGGCCGCCGTCCGGGCCGCCCTGGACTGCTCGCGCAGCCGGCGGGCCTCCTCCTCGGCGGCCTTCGCCTTGGCCTTGGCGGCCTTCTCCTGCTCCTTGGCCCGCTTGGCCTGCTCCTTGGCATGCCGCTTGAACTGGGCGAACTCGTCCTTGGCGCGCTGCCAGGACTCCTTGTCCCCCCAGGGGCCGGCCCATGGGTCCCCGTCTTCGGTGCGGTCCGGCCTGGGGGCGGCCTTCGCGGCGTTCCACAGCTCCTCGCGCAGGTCCTTCGCGCTGTCCCTGACGTCCTCGCGGATCGCCCCGGCGAGCTGCGTCACGGAGTCGTGGATCTCCACCTCGAGCTCGTCCAACTCGGCCTGGCGGCCGGCCAGTTCGGCGCGGCCGGCGTCGGTCAGCCGGTACACCTTGCGGCCGCCCTCGGAGCTGTGGGCGACCAGGCCCTCCTGCTCCAGCTTGGCGAGCCGCGGGTAGACCGTCCCGGCGGAGGGCGCGTAGAGGCCCTGGAAGCGCTCCTCCAGGAGGCGGATCACCTCGTAGCCGTGCCGCGGGGACTCGTCCAGCAGCTTCAGCAGGTAGAGCCGCAGCCGGCCGTGGCCGAAGACGGGGCTCATCTCACGCCTCCTTGGTGAGGTCGGGTCCGGCGGGCTTGTCGAGGCTCGGGCCGGCCGGCAGCTCGCGGACCACGACCGGCCCCTCGTCCTCCGCGTCGGGGCGGCGCAGCACCGTGACGGCGCCGGAGACGGTGGTGACCGCGAGGCTGCCCTGGCCGTCGCCGAGCTGGCCGGACAGGCGCTTGGCGCCCCAGCTGCCGCCCAGCTTGAGCTGGTCGAAGGTGCTGGAGACGTCGCCGCTGGTGGAGCCGGCGTCGACCCGGGCGTCGGCCAGCGAGGGGAGCCGCACGGCGACCGCGCCGCTGACCGTGGTGACCTTGATGTCGGCCGGGGTGGACACGTCGAGGTCCAGCGTGACCGCGCCGGTGACCGAGTTGGCCTGGACCCGGTCGGCGGTGCCGGCGACCACGGTGAGCTGCCCGGAGACGGTGTTCACCTTGAGCCGGCCGGCCACCGACTGGGCGTCGACGTCGCCGGAGACGGTGTTGGCGTCGGTGCGGCCCTTGAGCCCGACGAGCGTCGCGTCGCCGTTGGCGCTCTGCACCGAGACGTGGCCGGTGAAGCCGGAGACGGTCGCGCCGGCCGAGACGGTGCCGACCTTGACCTCGGTGTCGGCCGGGACGGTCAGGGTGACACCGGCGACGCGCTTGCTCTTCAGCGAGCCGAAGAAGCTCTTGATCGAGGAGGCGGACTTGATCCAGTCGCCGACCTCGCCCCAGCTGCTGATGTCCTTGTAGGTGACCGTGAGGACGCCGTCGACCAGCGTCACGTGCAGCGGCTCGCCGCGCAGCTCGGTGACCTCCAGGCGGGCGGGGCCGTCGGCCGCCACCACGTTCACGGTGCCGTCGATGACCCGCACGTTGACCGCGCGCACGGCCTCGTCGATGGTGATGCTGTCGGGTCCGTCGACCGTCCACTGGCTCATCTCTGCCGCCTCCCGTTGCGACTCGCGATGTATCGCGTTCTCTGCTGAAGACGATATATCGCGTGGCGGGAAAAGCAAGCGGTTCGGCCCCTGATCCCGGCCCGGACGCGGCCCTGAGGCCCACCCCTACGGGACGGCGCGGGAGAACGCGAGAGGCCCGGAGGGCAAGCCTCCGGGCCTCTCGTCTGCGGTTCACCGCGTCACTCGTCGTCCTCGTCGTCGAGCCGCGCCAGCCAGGTGGCCAGCCGCTCGACCGGGATCTCGAAGTCGGGGTTGAGGTCGACGAACTCGCGCAGGCGCTCGGCCAGCCACTCGAAGGTGACCTCCTCGTCGCCGCGCCGGTTCTCCAGCTCCTCGATGCCTCGGTCGGTGAAGTACACGGTTCGCTCCGGTCGGATGGGGGTTGACCTGGTCAGGATAGTCCGGGCTGGCCGTTGGCCCGCCAGGTGCTGACGGTCGCCTTGGCGGCCCCGGTGCTCGCGTCGGCGACCTCCACGACGGCGACCGCGATGTTCTGGGTCACCCGGTCGCGGATGCACAGCAGCCGGCCCGCGGTGACGCGGTTGAAGCTGAGGTCGGTGTCCGGGCGGGAGTCGATCGCGCTCGCGCACTGCTCCGGGGTGACGCTGGACTCGCTGATCACCGCGAAGTCGGAGGCGTCGTTGCCGTACGGGGCGAAGGAGTCCGCCTTGCCGCCGCAGCACTGCGCCTTGCCGACGCCGAAGCCCCACTTGAGGTCGTTGCCGCGGGGCACGACCTTGCCGGCGGTCAGGTCGATCTTGTAGGCGTCGCTGGCGTAGTCGGCGCCCGGGATCGAGAGCGAGACCTTGTCGAGCGCCGGCGTGTAGCCGGTGGGCCGGGCGGGCGCCGAGACGGTGCTGCCGGGCGTGCTGGGCTTCCCGGTCGGGACCGTCACCGGGGAGTTGCTGGCGGTCGGACTGCTGCCGGTGGCCGGGGCCGTGACGGCGCTCTGCGTGGGCAGCGGCGCGGCCGACTGGCTGCCCGAGACGGCGGCCGCGCTGCTGCTGCTCGACTTGCTGTCGCCCAGCTTCTTCATCAGGAAGACGCCGCCCGCGGTGCCGCCGATCGCCATCACCAGGGCGACGACGAGCAGGGCCTTCCAGGACACCCCGCCCTTCTTCGCCTTGGGCTCGGGCTTGGCGGGCTCGGGGACGTCGGTGACCACCGGGCCGGGCGGCGGGGTGTCGAAGTTCGGCGGCTCGGTGCGCAGCTGCACGGTGGGCGGCGAGGCGATCACCGGGGCGGTCGGCGCCTCGGTGGGCGGCTGGGGGGCGCCGTACGCGCCGACCGGCGGCGGCACGAAGCCGGGCGGCGGGCCCACGGGCGGCTGGGGC
>NZ_JBFBDY010000529.1:0-4431 GCF_040683475.1 Kitasatospora sp. NPDC093558
GCCGCTCGGCCGGCTCGGCGGCCACCGGGGCCTCCACGACGGCGGGGGCCTCGGCGGCGGGCGCCCCGGCGGGGGCCTCGGCACGCTTGCGGGCCCGGCGGGCCCGGACCGGCTTCTCGGCGGCGGGTTCGGCGACCGGCTCTGCGGCCGGCTCTGCGGCCGCGGCGGCCTCCGGCGCGGTGACCACGATCGCGGTCGCCTCCGGCGCCCCGGCGGGGGCCTCGGCACGCTTGCGGGTCCGGCGCGCCCGGACCGGCTTCTCGGCGGCGGGTTCGGCGACCGGCTCGGCGGCCGGGGCGGCCTGCGCCTCGGCCGGGATCACGGTCTCGGCGGCCTCGGCCGCCGCGCCCTGCGGAGCACCCGCCGGGCGGGACACCGCGCGGCGACGGCGGCGCGGCGGCGTGGCGGACGCGCCCTCGCCACCGGTCGCACCGGTGTCGTTCGGTTCCGTCGCAGACTGCTGCGGATCGGTGTTATCGAGCATGCGGGTGGATCTCCCGTCAGGCCCCCGGGCTCCGCATCCGGGCACGGCACGGCACCTGCGGCCGGCCGGCACCGCTCACGGTGCTCGGGCCGGACCCTTTCACGGTGCCGCCGCGCGGACGCGAGGCCGCACAGGGGCTCGTAGTCTCGCTCGGCGCCCCACGCTCGGCGGGGTGTCGAAAGTCTTCTGGTCTGACCAGTCTTCTGTGGTTTTCCCAAGCTGCACCGTCCCCCAACCCCGGGTGGCTCCCGGACGGGGTCCTCGGGCCCACCGACCGTCCTGGTCGGCGGGCCGCAAGGGGCCGGCCTGTGCTGCGACGACGCTCGCTCCCCTGGGGAGCCGCGGGAACCCTGGAGGTCCGTCGGGCCCAGTGAGTCACTGGACCCGGCCTCCGCCCGCTAGGCGGACGCGGTAGCGCGCGGCCCTGCGGCCGGATCGGAGCCGGCCGGGGCCGCGGCGCGGTCGAGCGCCAGCGGGTCGGTCACCGTGCCGGCCTCCTCGTCGAGCGGCCCCTGCGCCAGCCTGGTCACCTCTGCGGGGACCGGCGGCGCCAGGTCGGCCGTCGCACGGAGACCGGACAACACGTCGTCGGGTCGTACGGCGGGTGTGGCGTGTCGTACTACCAGGCGCAGTATCGCACAGGGACGGCCGGTCCGAACATCGTGGGCCGCTCCGGCCCCCGTGTCCGCACCACCGTCGACCTGCGGCGCGAGGACCTCGAGCGCCGCCACCGCCCCGCGCGCGTCGAAGACGCGCACGCCGTTCTTGGTCTGGCGCTGGACCTCGACCCGCTCCTCGGCGAGGAACACCGCGACCGCGCGGGCCGCCTCCTGCGGCTCGACGCCGTCCAGCCGCACCCGCCACTCGGAGGCCTCCAGGCGCTCCACGAAGTTCGGCGTCCGGACCTCGACCGCGTCGATGACGTCCAGGCCGGCCGGCAGCGACTCGTCCAGTTGGGCGCGCAGCGCCTGCGGGTCGCGGACCGCGGCGAGGCCGATCTCCAGGTACTCCGCTTCGCTGGCCACCCCGGTCGGGGCGGCATTGGCGTAGGACACCTTGGGGTGCGGGGTGAAGCCGGCCGAATACGCCATCGGCACGGCGGACCGGCGCAGGGCGCGCTCGAAGGCGCGCTGGAAGTCGCGGTGGCTGGTGAAGCGGAGCCGGCCGCGCTTGGTGTAGCGGAGACGGATCCGCTGCACCGTCGGCGCGGGCGGCGGACCGTCGGGCGTACGGCGTGCCAGGTCGCTCAGTCCTTAGTCAGTTGTCTCCGTCCGGCGCGGCGGATTCCCGCCACTGTCCGGACTCTGTCACCTCAAAGGGTACGCGCCCCACCGCACCCCTCGCTCCGCCCCTGGTCAGCCGCACACCGACGACCCCCGGCCGGAGCTTCCCGGCCGGGGGTCGTCGGTGTGCCGAGGGACTACTTGTTGACGACCGTCAGCGGCAGCATCTTCTTGCCGGTGGGGCCGATCTGGATGTGCGTGTCCATCTGCGGGCACACGCCGCAGTCGAAGCACGGCGTCCAGCGGCAGTCGTCGACCTCGACCTCCTCCAGGGCGTCCTGCCAGTCCTCCCACAGCCAGTCCTTGTCGAGGCCGCTGTCCAGGTGGTCCCAGGGCAGCACCTCCTCGTAGGTGCGCTCGCGGGTGGTGTACCAGTCGACGTCGACGCCGGTGCCGGCCAGGGCCTTGTCGGCGCAGGCCATCCAGCGGTCGTACGAGAAGTGCTCGCGCCAGCCGTCGAAGCGGCCGCCGTCCTCGTAGACGGCGCGGATGACCCCGCCGACCCGGCGGTCGCCACGCGAGAGCAGGCCCTCGATGATGCCCGGCTTGCCGTCGTGGTAGCGGTAGCCGATGTTCTTGCCGTACTTGCGGTCGCCGCGGATGGAGTCGCGCAGCTTGGCCAGGCGGGCGTCGGTGGCCTCGGCGGACAGCTGCGGGGCCCACTGGAACGGGGTGTGCGGCTTGGGCACGAACCCGCCGATGGAGACGGTGCAGCGGATGTCGTTCTGGCCGGTGACCTCGCGGCCCTTCTGGATGACGTTCTTCGCCATCTCGCCGATCTGGAGCACGTCCTCGTCGGTCTCGGTCGGCAGGCCGCACATGAAGTACAGCTTCACCTGGCGCCAGCCGTTGCCGTACGCGGTGGCGACGGTGCGGATCAGGTCCTCCTCCGACACCATCTTGTTGATCACCTTGCGCATGCGCTCGCTGCCGCCCTCGGGGGCGAAGGTGAGGCCCGAGCGACGCCCGTTGCGGGACAGCTCGTTGGCGAGGTCGATGTTGAAGGCGTCGACGCGGGTGGACGGCAGCGACAGGCCGATCTTGTCCTCGGTGTACCGGTCGGCCAGGCCCTTGGCGATGTCGCCGATCTCGGTGTGGTCGGCGCTGGACAGCGACAGCAGGCCGACCTCCTCGAAGCCGGTCGCCTTGAGCCCGCGCTCGACCATCTCGCCGATGCCGGTGATGCTTCGCTCCCGCACGGGGCGCGTGATCATGCCGGCCTGGCAGAAGCGGCAGCCGCGGGTGCAGCCGCGGAAGATCTCGACGGACATCCGCTCGTGCACGGTCTCGGCGAGCGGGACGAGCGGCTGCTTCGGGTAGGGCCACTCGTCGAGGTCCATGACGGTGTGCTTGGACACCCGCCACGGCACGCCCGGGGCGTTCGGCACGACGCGGCCGATCCGGCCGTCGGCAAGGTACTCGACGTCGTAGAACTTCGGGACGTACACCCCGCCGGTGCGCGCCAGGCGCAGCAGCAGCTCGTCGCGCCCGCCCGGACGGCCCTCGGCCTTCCAGGCCCGGATGATCTCGGTGATGTCGAGCACGGCCTGCTCGCCGTCGCCGACCACCGCGCAGTCGAGGAAGTCCGCGATCGGCTCGGGGTTGAACGCCGCGTGACCGCCGGCCAGGACGATCGGGTCGTCGTCGGTGCGGTCCTTGGCCTCCAGCGGGATGCCGGCCAGGTCGAGCGCGGTCAGCATATTGGTGTAGCCGAGCTCGGTGGAGAACGACAGGCCGAACACGTCGAAGGCCTTCACCGGCCGGTGGGCGTCCACCGTGAACTGCGGGACGCCCTGCTCGCGCATCAGCGCCTCGAGGTCCGGCCAGACGCTGTAGGTGCGCTCGGCCAGCACGCCCTCGCGCTCGTTGAGCACCTCGTAGAGGATCATGACGCCCTGGTTGGGCAGGCCGACCTCGTAGGCGTCGGGGTACATCAGCGCCCAGCGGACGTCGCAGGCGTCCCAGTCCTTGACGGTCGAGTTGAGCTCGCCGCCGACGTACTGGATCGGCTTCTGGACGTGCGGGAGGAGGGCCTCCAGGCGTGGGAAGACCGATTCGACAGTCATGTACTAGGAACCCTTACGACGTGATTCGGGGCCGCGCGCACCGGCAGGCGACGGCTGGGAGGGGTGACCCTCAAGGGTAGCCCAATCCGGGGAACGACCAGGCGGCCCCGATCCGCGGCCGCCGCCCGCCGGGCCACCCGCGCCGCCGCCCATCCCCGCCCGCCGGGCCACCCGCGCCGCCACCCGTCCCCGCCCGCCGGGCCGCCCGCGGCGCTGCCCGTCCCCGCAGGCGGCGCGCACCGGCGCGGCCGGGGCCGTTCGCACCCGCCCCGCACGCACGGCGCGCGCCCGCCGTTGCCGGGCCGTCCGCCGTTGACACCCCCGGACGGCCCGTGCGCTACTGGCAGGGCTCCGCCACCGTCCCCTGCACCCCTTCCCGCGCCGGGAGTTGGGCCGTACGCTCGGCCCCTCGCCGACTCCCCCACCGGCGACCGACACCGCCCCGGCCCGCGGGCCGCGGCCGGCGGCGCACCCGTCCGCGCCCCGGCGGCCCTCGCCCCCCGGGGCAAGGAGAAGCATGACCGACACCGGCCATCGGGTCCGTCCGCCGCGACCCCTCGACGTGACGCCGGCCCGCTACCCGTCGGTGGCCGGCGCC
>NZ_JBFBDY010000530.1:0-4421 GCF_040683475.1 Kitasatospora sp. NPDC093558
CCGGCCGGCAGCGCCCCGACCAGCGTGGCGATCGCCGGCAGCGCGGACTCGTCACCGGCGAACAGGACCCAGTCGGCGGTGGCGGCGGCCTCGGCGAGCGGGACCTGCCGGGCGTACAGCTCGGACGGGCCGACCATGCCGAGCCGGTCCCCGGGCGCGGCGCGCAGCGCCCACGCGGAGGCGGGCCCGGTGTCGCCGTGCAGGACGAAGTCGATCTCGATCCGCCGGGTGCCGGGGATCCGGCGGCGGACGGTGAAGCTGCGCATCTGCGGACGCTCCGCCTCGGGAATGGCCAGGTAGGCCTGGTACCAGCCCATGGGGTCGTCGCTCTGGACGGGGAGCGTCGGCTCGGTCTGGCCGGGGCGGGGGAAGCAGAGCTTCACCTGCTGGTCGGGCGCGCCGCCGACGGTGTCGTCGAGGGCGGCGGCCTCGAACGTGACCCGGGCGGTACGCGGCGTGATACGGCGGACGTCGGCGACCTCGACGAGGGTGACGGGCAGGGTCAACGCCGAACTCCTCTCAATGGTGCGGCTTGCTAGCCTTACGACATAAAGAGTTGCTGTGACGCGGTTACTTTACACCATAAGGAGTTGCCGGAATGGTCGTGTACGCCGGGCAGGGCGACGCCCGCCGCTCGCTGTCCCTGCTGTGGCGCGCCCCCGGCGCCGAACCCGCCCCGCGCACCGGTCGCAGCGGCCCCAAGCCGGGCCTGAGCGTGGACGCGATCGTGTCGGCCGGAATCGCCGTGGCCGATTCCGAGGGCATGGCCGCACTCTCCATGCGCGCCGTCGGCGAACGGCTCGGCCGCACCGCGATGGCGCTCTACACGTACGTACCGGGAAAAGCCGAACTGCTCGACCTGATGCACGACCGGGCACTCGCCGAACTGCCGTCGGAATTCGACGGATCCGGGGACTGGCGGGCCGCCGTCACCGCCTGGGCCGAGGCGCTGCACGCCTGCTACCTGCGCCACCCCTGGGTGCTCCAGGTCTCGCAGGCCCGCCCGGTCCTGGGCCCGGCCGAACTCGCCGCCATGGAGGCCCTGTTGCGCGCCCTGCAGCCGGCCGAACTGCCCCCGCGGCGGCTGCGCGGGGCCGTCGGCGCGCTGTGGCAGTTCGTCCGCGGGATGGCCGGCGTGGCCGCCGAGGCCCGCGACGCGGCCGCCGCGACCGGCGTCGCCGACGCCGACTGGTGGACCGCCCGCTCGGCCCAACTCGCCGAGCTCGCCCCCGACTTCGCCGAGCGCTTCCCGCTCCTGACCGCCCTGGAGAGCGGCGGCGACCCCGACCCGCAGGAGCGCGACCGCGAAGGCTTCCGCAGCGGCCTCGCCGTACTCCTCGACGGGATCGCTCGCTCCTGAACGCTCAGCCGTGTTCAGCCCTGGCGAGCCGCCGGGATCGCCAGCAGCACGCCCAGCGCCAGCAGCACCACGTATCCGGCCATCTCGTGCCCGGCCGGGACGAGGAAGCGGACGAACCCGAACAGCCGGAAGCCCCCGAGGTGGTCGGAGAGCAGGCCGGTCGCACTGCCGAGGATCAGGACGGAACCGAGGTAGCCGAGCAGGGTCTTCATAACGGAAGCCTAGGAATCCGGCCACCCCGGGTAATCCGACTTTCGGCGCGACCTCGGCCCACCAAAGTCTCGGCGCCCCGCGCGGGATGGCCGAGGGCACCGGACGGAGCAGCAGGCACGGCGGCCCGGCGGCGCCGCGGGTACGTTCGCCGTGTGCAGCAGATGTCACAGCAAGCGGGCAGGCTGGCCGCGGCCTCCGCCGTGTCCGTCCTCGTGCTCGCCGCGACCGCCCCGATAGCGGCCGGACAGGACTCCACCTCCGTCGTCGGCGGCGAGCGGCTCGGCCGCTCCGACGTCCAGGTCGCCCCGCTCGCCGGGGCACCCGCGCTCCCGGCCGCGCTCAGCGGGCGCTCCTGGCTGGTCGCCGACGCCGGCACCGGCGAGGTGCTCGCCGCCCGCAACGCGCACGCGCCGATGCCTCCGGCCAGCACGCTGAAGATGCTGTTCGCGGACACCGTCATGACGAAGTTCGACCGCGCAGACGTGCACCAGGTGACACAGGCCGAGCTGGCCAACCTCGGCGCGGGCAGCAGCCTCGTCGGCGTCAAGGAGAACCTGCCCTACCGCGTCGAGGACCTCTGGCGGGGCGTCTTCCTCAGCTCCGGCAACGACGCCGTCCACGTGCTCGCCCACATGAACGGCGGCATCGCGAAGACCGTCACCGAGATGCAGACCCGGGCGTCGGCCCTCCAGGCCCGCGACACCAAGGTCGTCTCCCCCGACGGCTACGACATGGACGGACAGGTCTCCTCCGCCTACGACCTCACCCTGTTCGCGCGCGCCGGGCTGCGCATCCCCGACTTCCGCTCCTACTGCTCGACCCGCACGGCCCGCTTCCCCGGCGGGCTGGACAAGCTCACCGGGCAGCGCACCAGCTTCGACATCGCCAACACCGACCGCCTGCTGGGCAAGTACCCGGGCCTGATCGGCGTCAAGAACGGCTACACCACCAACGCCGGCGCCACCTTCACCGGCGCCGCCGAGCGCGGCGGCCGGACCCTCCTCGTGACGGTCATGCACCCCGAGGCCCAGGGCAAGGTGTACGACGAGGCGGCCAGCCTGCTCGACTGGGGCTTCGCCGCCGCCGGCAAGGTGCAGCCGGTCGGCCAACTCGCCGACGACACCGCCCCGGTGGCCACGGCGGACGCGCCCGTCGACTCCGTCCCGCAGTCCGACCCCGTCACCGGGGACCGGCCGCACGCCGCCCAGGACGAGGGCCACTCCCTCGGGCCCGCCACGTGGACGGCCGCCGCCCTCGGCGCGGCCCTCGTCCTGTGGGCCGCCGGCCGCACGGCCGCCCGCCGACGCGAAGCGGTCGCCCTCGCGGCCTCCGCCGCGCCGCTCCCGGCCGGCGGCTCCACCGGCACCAAGGGCTCCACCGGCACCGGCCGCCGCCGTCTGGCCCGCCGCGCCCGCGCCCTCGTCCACGGCGTCCGCGCCCGAACCCACGGCTGAAGCGGCCGGGCACGATGGAACTCTGGCTGCTGAACACCTTCTCGACGGTCACCCTGACCGTCCTCGTGGTCGGCGGTTCCGTCCTGCTGGCCGTGGCCGCCAGCACACTCGCCACCCGCCGGTTCCCCACCCTCGTCAAGGGCGAGAACAACGACATGGTCGGTGTCGTGCTCTCCCTGTTCGGCGCGATCTACGGAATCATCCTGGCCTTCGTCATCGTCAACCTCTGGACCCAGTTCGAGGACACCCAGAAGGTGGTCGCCACCGAAGCCACGTCGATCTCCCAGATCGTCCGCGACGCCCGCGCCTTCCCGCCCGACACCCAGGCCGCCGTCAACGGCGCCGTCCGGGACTACGTCCACGCCGTCGTCGAGCAGCAGTGGCCGCTCATGAACGCCGGGCACGGCAACTTCGAGGCGACCTCCGCCAAGGTGGACGGGATGTACGCGGCGCTGCGCGCCTACGAGCCGCAGTCCCAGTCCGAGCAGGCCTTCTACGCCGAGGCGCTGAGCAGCCTGAACGACGCGATCGCCCAGCGCCGCGCCCGGATCTTCGCCAGCCGCGACGAACTGCCGGCCCTGTTCCAGGTGCTGATCGTCGGCGGCGCGGTGGTCATCCTGCTGCTCACCCTCCTGTACGGCATCCGCAGCCGGAAGATCCGGCTGCTCTTCGTCGGTTCGGTCGCCGCGCTGATCGGCTTCAGCCTGCTGCTCGTCCCGGTGCTGGACCGCCCGTTCGCCGGGAGCGTGAGCGTGTCGCCCGAACCGTTCAAGCAGAGCACGCTCGCCGAGTTCTGGTGACGGCGACGCAGGTGAGCGCCCCTGGCGCTCTACACTTCCGGCCATGACCACCCCTGACCCCGCGTCCCGCGACCGGCTCGCCCGGATCGTCGAGCTGTCCTCCGGGAGCTACCTGCTCGTCACCACCTACAAGAAGGACGGCACCGCCGTGCCGACCCCGGTCTGGGTGGTGCGCGACGGCGAGGCGCTCGGCGTCTGGACCGTCACGAACTCCTGGAAGGTCAAGCGCATCCGCAACCGCGCGGACGTCCTCGTCGGCCCCTGCGACGTCAAGGGCCGCCCCACCGGCGAGCAGTACCCCGCCACCGCCGAGATCCTCGGCCCCGAGCGCACCGCCGCCTACCGCACCCTGCTGCGCCAGAAGTACGGCCTGCTGGGCGTGCTCACCCTGCTCGGCAGCCGGGTGCGGCGCGGCAACGACGGCACGGTCGGGATCCGGATCACCCTGAACGACTGACCCGACCGGCCCGCGCCCACGGGTGCGGGCCGGCGTGGCAGGCTTGCCCGTCATGGGAGACAACGCGGTGCCGCTGCTGGTCGTGGACGGTGCGAACGTCGTCGGGTCGGTGCCCGACGGGTGGTGGCGGGACCGGC
>NZ_JBFBDY010000531.1:0-1311 GCF_040683475.1 Kitasatospora sp. NPDC093558
GTCCTCCGTCACCCAGATCGACTCGCGGTAGGGCGCGCCCGGGGCCGGCTTGTCCTCCAGGGCGACGACGACCCGGCCGTGCGGCGTCTCGAACAGGTCGTCCTGGGTGGTCGCGGCATTGCCGCCGGCGCCGATGATCATGTGGACGGTGCCGCGGTCGGTGTCGGCCAGGTCGGGGTCCGTCCCGGACGGCACCGGTGTGCGGGCGTCGTTGGGGAGCGTCCCGCGGACGGGGTGGGAGCGCTCGTAGTAGTGCTCGTGGCCGCTGACAACGAGGTCCACGCCGTACGCGTCGAACAGCGGGCCCCAGGCCTCGCGGATGCCGAGGTCGCTGCCGCTGCCGTGCTTGGACGTCGAGATCATCGGGTGGTGCATGCAGACCACGATCCAGTCGATCGCCCGACTGCTCCGGGCCGCCCGCAGCTCGCGCTCCAGCCAGCGCAGTTGGGCGCCGCCCGAGTAGCCGCGCAGGTAGATCTCGCTGCTGTTCTGGATGGCCACGTCCTCGTTGGCGAGGCTGATGACGCGCACCGAGCCGACGGTGAACGCGTACCACATGCCGGCCGTCTCCTCGTCGGATGAGGCGGCGGAGTCGGGCAGGTCGAAGTAGGTCTGGTAGCCGAGGGCGCCGATCGGACCGTTGCCGGACTCGGTCTCGTGGTTGCCGGCGCACGGCATCCACGGGCGCAGCCGGGTCGAGCGGCTGTTGCCGATGAACCAGTCCGCCCACGTCGCGGTGCGGCTCTGGCCGTGCCGTCCGCTGTAGGAGGCGTAGCAGAGGTCGCCGTTGACGAGGTTGAACAGCGGGCCGACGCGCTCGACGGCGGTGACGATGTCCGCGGCGGCCGGGGAGCCGATCTGGCTGCTCGTGTACACGGGGTACTTGCCGAGCGGGGAGGGCACGCCGTCCGGGAAGTCGACCTTGCGGCGGAGGTTGGGCGTGCCCTGGTCGCCGAAGCTGGTGAACGTGAAGGCGGCCCGGCCGCGCGGGGCGGTGGTGAAGGAGCCCGTCTCGGGGTTGGCGCCCTCGTGTCCGGCGGCGTAGAGGTAGGTGGTCGAGGGCCGCAGTCCGGTGACGCGGGCGTGGTGGACGTACACCTCGTCCTTGGAGAGCGCGTCGCGGTAGGTGCGGGTCTCGGCCTCGACGACCGTCCCGAGCCCGCCGTCCGGCGATCCGACCCGCACGTGCGGGCGGCGGACCGACTGCGGGGTGATCCAGGAGACGGTCATCTCGCAGGCGGGGTCGTTGCCGAACTGGAGGTGGATCCCGCTCACGCTGGGCGCGCCGAGCCGGTGCGGGGTGGACTGCTG
>NZ_JBFBDY010000531.1:1321-4421 GCF_040683475.1 Kitasatospora sp. NPDC093558
CTGCAGCAGCGGGGTGGGCGCCGCCGCGGCGGACGTCGGCGCGGCGGCGCCCGTGACGAGGGCGGCTCCGGCCGCTGACGATCCTTTGAGTAACTGCCTGCGCGCAATGCTCACGGACTCCCCCTGTGTCACGCGGACGTTGGTGTCGCAGCACTGTACTCGCATGGGCATGTCATGGCGATGGTTCGAGCGCGGCCGGTTGCACCTCTCTCAGCGCCGACCGCGCCCGGCGCAGTGGGCGCCCCCGCTCAGCGCCCGGCGGCCTCCGTGAGGGCGTCCCGCAGCTGACCGACGCCCGGGGCGCCGGTGACTACCCCCTCCGGGGTGCGGTAGAGGCGGCAGGACACGGACACCGGGGCGCCCTCCACCGCGAACGGGTCGCGTCCGTTGACGAGGATCGTCGGGGAGCCCGTGAAGCCCACGCGCCGGGCCTCGGCCTCGTCGGCGATCACGTGCGTGGTGATGGACACCGGTGACAGGCCCGTCTCGGCCAGGGCCTCGCGCAGGTGGGCGGCGGCGAGGTGCCCGTGGGGGCAGTCCGGGACGAGCAGGAGCTCAATCTTCATGCCCCCATGGTCGCTCGCCGCCGGGCGAACCGGACGCGGAATTCTCCGACTACGGCTTGCGGGCCACGCCCGCGTACGCCGACACCTCGTGGTCCTCGAGCGCGGGTTCGTCGTCGAGTTCCGGGCGCCAGCGGTTGATCAGGACGACGCCGGGGTCGTCGAGCTCCAGTCCGTCGAAGAACCGCTCGACGCCGGCGCGCGTGCGCAGGTGGTTCTCTATGCCGGCCTCGGAGTACCGCTTGGAGCCGATCGCGACCAGCTCGGGGACGGTGTCGGCGGTGCCGGCGGTGAGGGCGAGGAAGCTGCCGGACGGGAGGGCGTCGAGCAGCTTGCGGACGGGCGGGTGCGCGGCCTCGTCGGAGAGGAAGTGCACGAGGTTGACGAGCATCAGGGCGATCGGCCGGTCGAAGTCGAGCGTGCGGGCGACCGCCGGATCGGCCAGGAAGTGCTCCGGGTCGCGGAAGTCGCCCTCGACGTAGGCGGTGCGGCCCTCGGGGGTGCTGGTGAGCAGGGCACGGGAGTGGGCGAGCACGATCGGGTCGTTGTCGACGTAGACGACGCGGCTCGCCGGGTCCACGGACTGGGCGACCTCGTGCAGGTTGGGCACGGTGGGGATGCCGGTGCCGACGTCGAGGAACTGGCGCACGCCGTGGGCGCGGGCGAGGTGGCGGGTCATCCGGTGCATGACGGCCCGGGCCGCGCGGGTGGCGGTGCGCGAGCCGGGCCACTCGGTGAGGATGCGGTCGCCGACCTCGCGGTCCACCGGGAAGTTGGTCTTGCCGCCGAGCAGGTAGTCGTAGATCCGGGCGGGGTGGGCGCGGTCGGTGCGCAGGTCCACCGATGGCAGCGGCTCCGGCTCCGACGCCCGCCGGCCGAGCCAGTCGCCGGATTCGTCGCGCTGTGCCATGGTTCCTCCCGGGATGACCTCTTCGGCCGTTTCGGTTGCGGAAGATGACCGAAAGTCAGCCGGCTTCGGACTGTACACGACCACCCGCTGTCCGGGGGCCGGAGTTCCGGATTGCGGCCGTGAACGCGGGGACGCGCAGCACGGTGAACGTCGCGAGCAGCGGCCCGAGCGAGCAGAGCGTGACATAGTACGGGATCACGCCGAGGTGGTGGCTGCCGTTGAGCCACTCGGCGAGCAGCGGGAAGGTGCCGCCGAACGCGGCGATGGTGGTCGCGTTGACGACGCCGACGCCGACGGCGCGCACGGCGGTCGGGAACAGCATGCCGGTGAAGACGTTGAGGGTGCCGAGCTGGGTGGCGACGAGCATCCCGAGGACGACGGCGACGAGTTGGAACGGCAGCCAGCCGTGCCGCAGCGCGGCGAGCAGCGGCAGCACGAGGACGACGGTCAGCGCGAACGCGGTCCGCATGACCGGCAACAGCCCCACCCGGTCGGCGAGGACGCCGCCGAGCAGCATGGTGGCGAGCACGACGGCGAGGACGACCGTCATGAAGGAGGCCGCCTCCTCCTTGCCGATGACGCCGTACGCGGCGGCGTACTGCGGCAGGTAGACCAGCGCGAAGTAGTAGCCGATCGTGCCGCCGAGGGTGTGCAGGAAGACGGTGAGAACGGCCCACCGGTGGCGGCTCAACGTGCCGAGGAACGGCGGGCGTTCACTCGCGCGCCCGGTCCGCTCGCGCTGGAACTCCGCGCTCTCCGGCGCGGCCCGGCGCACCCACACCGCGGCGAGCCCGAGCACGGCGGCGACGACGAAGCCCCAGCGCCAACCGCCGTGCTTCAGGCCCTCCTTGCCGAGCGTGTGCAGCAGGACGGCGAGGACGCCGTACGAGATCAGCGAGCCGATGATGATGCCGCCGTACGACACCGAGCTGAACGCGAACCGGTGGCGGGGCGGCGCGGTCTCCGTCACGTACGCGGCGACGGTGGGCGTCTCGCCGCCGAACGCGAGCCCCTGGACGACGCGCGCGGCGACGGCGAGGACGGCCGCCCACACGCCGATCGTCTGCTGTCCGGGCAGGAGCGCGATGCCGAGGCTGGCGGCGGCGATCACCGACATGCTGAGCGTGAGGCCGAAGCGCCGACCGCGGCCGTCGCTCAGCCGCCCGATGAGGAACGAGCCGACCGGCCGGGCCACGAACCCGACCGCGAACCCGACGTACGCCGCGAGCAGCCCGCTGACGCCGCCCTTCCCGTGGCCGAAGAGGTCCGCCGCGAAGTACGGGGCGAGCACGGCGTAGACGTTCCAGTCGAAGGACTCGACCACCGATCCGACGGTGGCGGCGGCGAGTTCGCGCCGCCGGCCGCCCGCGGCCGGTGCGGGGTCGCGCAGCGGCAGGGCTGCGGTCTGATCTGTCATGGCCACAGAGTCCCACTGATCGACAACGCTGGGAATGGTGTTCGCGCCAACCCGCACACCGACTCCCCACCGCATGCGAACGGAGCCTCGCCACGCTTCGTCGCCCTTTGTCCGCGTTTCACCGCGGGCCCCGGCACCGAACGGGCCCTCCCCGTACGATCGATGTCGCGGTCGGATGATATGTGTGTGCGCGTGAAGATCCTCCGGACC
>NZ_JBFBDY010000532.1:0-4420 GCF_040683475.1 Kitasatospora sp. NPDC093558
GGCGGCCGCCACCCGCAGCACCGGGACGGTGAGCGCGCTGGAGGCGACCAGGGCGAGCCACAGGACGGGGTTGCCGACCGCGAGCAGGGCCGTGAAGACGGCCGGCGCGAGCGCGCCGGACGCGCCGTAGGCGGTCTGGAAGAGCGCGTTGTACCGCCCCTTCAGGCCCTCCGGGGCGGCCTCGTAGGCGGCGGCGCTCATCACCGACCCGAACAGCGCCTCGGCGGTGACGCCGAGCGCCGAGACGAGCAGCACCAGCGGTACCACCAGCGCGGGCCCGGCCAGTTGGGCGGGTGCCATCAGCAGGAACGTGACGGCGAACAGGACGGCGGCGGCGGTCAGCGCGCGCAGGCGGGAGGTGCGGCGGCCGTACGCGATCGCGGGCTTCACCGCGACCATGAGCACGACGTTGCCCACCAGGACGGAGGCACCCGCCAGCCACACCGGCCCCCGCAGGGTGCGGACGGCCACCAGGGGCAGCGCGACCGTCAGACTGTTGGCCGCGAACGTGAACAGCACCTGGACCAGGCAGAGCACGAGGTACGGGCGGTCGCGCAGCACCGTCCCCCAGGTCCGCGCCGGGCCGTCCGGTGTGTCACCCCCCGTTCGCGGAGGACCGGGCGCCCGCACCCGCAGCACCGCGCACACCAGGACGGCGGCCACGGCGAAGCTCACGCCGTTCGCCCACGCCAGCGCGTGCAGCCCGGCGGTGCTGCGCCCGACCAGCCCGGCCAGCCCGGCGCCGACGCCCAGCCCGGCGATCCGGACGATGCTCATGGTGCCGAGCGCCCCGACCAGCTTGCGCTCCCCGGTCAGCCGGGCGAGGAGCGGCGTGTTCGCGGTCCAGAAGATCCGGTCGCCCGCCGAGTTCGCCGCCGCGATCAAGGCGACCTGCCAGACCGACCCGACCAGCGGGTAGAGCAGGAAGCCGACCGCCCGCACCACGTTGCTGGCCAGCACCACCGGACCGGGCCCGAAACGGTCCACCAGGGTGCCGCCGAACGGGCCCGCGACCAGGCCGAACACCGCGCCCGCGGTGAGGGCGGCGCCGACCTGCTCGACGGGCAGGCGCTGCGCCTGGACGAAGAAGAACAGGGAGATGGGCATCCACAGGCCGCTGCCCACGGCGTCGATGCTTCGGGCGGCGAGGTAGAGGCGGGTCCTGGCGGGGCTGACGTGCGCGTCGGCTGCCAGGTCGGTGCCTGCTGTGCCCGCTGTGCTCGCCGTGCCCGCCGCGTCGTTGCTCACGCGCGCCCCGGTCCGTCCACGGGGACCTCCGGCGCGTCCCCGAAGTCCCACTGCGCCGTCCCGGCCCACCACCGGTCGACCTCCCGCAGCCGGTCGGTCAGCCGGTCGCCCGGGTCGTGGCCCAAGTCGTCCTCCGGGAGCCGGAAGAAGAGGTCGGCGACGCGGTGGGAGGGCGAGTCGGGCCCGTGGTAGCGGTGCCCGACCCGCCCGCTCGGCACGTACTTCACGGTGCCCGGCAGCGGGCAGTGCTGCGGAAGCTGCCGCAGGGTGGCCGCCTCGACGGGCGGGTACCACGTCGCGTACCCGTGCCGGACGACCGTGCCGGGCCCGGGGAGGTCGGCGGTGCGGCCGGCCTGGCCGAGCAGCGAGGCGCCGTGCAGGTTGACGCCGGTGGCGAGTTCGAACGCCTCGACGATGCTGCCTCCGCCGGCCCGGCAGGCGATCTCGCACAGCACGATCCGGTCGTCGGCGGTGTGGAAGAACTCGGCGTGGAACGCGCACGCGCCCTCCGGTCCCGGCAGCGCCGCCACAACGTCGCGGACGGCTCGCTGGAGCCGGGCGTACAGCGTGTCGTCCGCGGCCAGCATGCCGCTCACGAGCGGGGCGCTGCCGTGGTGGGTGAGCCACTGGCTGTTGAGGTACCGGGACGGACGGCTGAACAGCACCGCGCCCCCGGCCATCAGGCCGTCGACGTGGAAGGTGTCGCCCTCGATCCAGGCCTCGGCGAGCAGCGGCGCGGGCCACTCCCGGAGCGACCCCAGCGCCGCCGGGTCGGCGAGGACCTGCTGGCCCAGGCAGGCAACGCCGTCGACGGCCTTCACGACCACGGGCAGGCCGTGCTCGTGAGCGAAGTCCGCGAGCTCCGCGCCGTCGTGGACCAGCCGCATGGGGGCGACCGGCACGCCCGCCGCGCCGGCCAGGGTCTTCATGACGTGCTTGTCCCGGTACGCCAGCGCGCTCGCCTCGGTCTGGCCCGGCAGGCCGAGGCGGCGGCGCAGACGGGCGGCGCGCAGCACGTCGCTCTCGGCCGTGGTGAGGATGCGCTCGACGGCGTGCGCGCGTACCAGGCGCTCGACGAGTTCCCCGGTCTCCGGTGCCGCGTAGTCGTCGACCACCTCCAGGTGCCGGAAGCGTCCGGACCACGCGGCCGGTCCGGCGTCCCCGAGCGCCGACGGGTCGGTCACGACGACCAACTCCTCGGCGCAGTCGGGGAACCAGGACGCGAGGCGGTCCAGCAGGGGTCGTCGGTTGAGCAGCAGGAGGGTCATCGGCCGTCCGATCAGTAGCGGCGCTTGGGGTTGTCCACCAGCCAGTACTCCAGCTGCACGGTGAGCCGGGTCTGGGTGACGCCGGCGGCGACCTCGGACACCGAGTGCCAGGAGGTCTCGGACGGCGGGAAGGCGAGCAACTGGCCGCCGGTCGGCGGGATCCGGCGCACCGGCGGGACGGCCGGGTCGGGGCTGGTGCGCACCTCGTACGCGCCGCCGCCGTCGACGGGCCACTCGGGGTTGAGGTAGAGGATGGCGGTGATCGCCTTGTAGGGCTTGTCCTTGTGGACGGAGATGAAGTCGCCGGCCCGGTAGGTGTAGATGGCGATGTCGGTGGGCAGTTCGCGCAGCTCCAGTCCGGTGCCGCGCTCCAGCCAGCCGACGAACTCCTCGCTGCGCAGCGACGCCAGGAGCTCGGCCCAGGCGGGGGAGAGGCCGGTGGCGGCGGGGCGCGGCTCGTTGTGCTCCTGGAGGTAGAGCAGGTTCATCGCGTACTGCTTGTCGTGGTCGGGGTCGGTGACCTTGACCGGGTCGTAGCCGTCGACGGGGGCGGTGGCGAAGAGCGTGCGGATCTGCTCGTCGGTCAGCACCCCGTGGGCGAGGTGGATGGCGAAGGGCTCGGTGATCTGCTCGAATTCCTGCTCGGTCCTGATCAACTGACTTCTCCTGCCTTCGATTCGGTGGCCGCACTGGCGGTGGCCGTGCTTTCGGTGCCCGTGCTCGTGGTCGCCGCGCTTGTGGTGGACGCGGCCTCGTGGGCCAGCAACTGGCGGACGGCGGCGGTGGCGTAGCTCCCCGACGGGAGGAAGAAGCCGAGGTCGATCCGGCTGCGTCCGGGGTTGAGCTCGTCGGGGGCCGCGGGAGAGAGGGAGACCGTGGTCTGGACGACCGTGGGCCGCGCGGAGGTCCGGGCGGCGGCCGTGCCGTCGGTGAACGTGTACTTGGCGTAGGGGAGTTCGGCCGCCGTGGCGAGCACCGCGAGCGGCCGGTCGGCGTAGCGGTACTCCAGGCCGTCGAGCTCGACGGTGGTGGTGTGCGGGCCGCAGCTGTCGTCGACCGCCCGGCGCAGGGCGGCGTTCCAGTCGGCGGAGGCGTGCGCAGCGAGGTAGAAGGAGGCGTTGCGCGGGTCGAGGGTCCGGAAGAACTCCTCGGCCGGGCCCTGCCATTGGGCGGCCTGCGGGCTCTCCGGTGCGCGCAGGGCGGCGAGTTCGCGCAGCGCGGTGTCCCAGTCGCCGGCGAGCATGGCCCGGCCGACGAGGTGGGTGCGCTTGGGCCCGCCGGGCACGCCGAAGCGCTGGGTGTCGTAGTAGTTGAGGAAGAACATGGTGTGCTTGCGCAACTCGGCGAGCCGCTCGGCGCGTTCGGGGGCGAGGTTGCGCACGGTGATGCGGAAGCCGTTGCCCTCCAGCCGGCCGATGGCGAGCGGCTGGGTGCCGTAGCCGTGGTGGTGCAGGTCCAGCCAGTCGTCGGCGCGGTCGGCGACGCGCCAGCCCTCGGGGCCGAGGCCGGGCAGCGGCACTGCGGCGGGCACGGCGATGAGCTGCTCGGTGATGCCGTCCTCGTCCTTGAGGCCGCCGTAGGTGACGTCGGCGGTGGGCAGGGCGAGTTCGGCGGCGACGAGGCGGATCGCCTCCATGGTGGTGTAGCCGCTCTTGCGCAGCAGCAGGTAGCGCCACTGCGCGTCGGCGGGTCCGGTGTGTTCGACCACCATGGCTTCGCGGACGAGGAAGTCGCGCGGGCGCTGCTTGAGCACGGCCTGGTCAGGCACGCGCGTCTCCGTTCGGGAGGGGTTCGGTGAGATCCGTGAGATCGGTGGGCTCGGCGGCGCGGACGCGGGCGCCGAGCCGGCCCAGGGCGGCGGGGAGGTCGGGGTAGCCGCGTCGGAGGTGGTGGGTGCCGGTCAC
>NZ_JBFBDY010000533.1:0-4401 GCF_040683475.1 Kitasatospora sp. NPDC093558
TTGTCCGCACCCATCGACAGCGCCTTGCGCAGCGCGTCCTTCGCGTCGTCCGGGCCCACCGTCAGCACCGTGACCTCGGCACCCTCGTTCGCCTCCGCGATCCGCAGCGCCTGCTCCACGCCGTACTCGTCCAGCTCCGACAGGAGGCCGTCCACGCCCTCCCGGTCGGTGGTGTGGTCGTCCGCGAAACGACGGTCGCCCGTCGCGTCCGGCACGTACTTCACACAGACAACGATCCTCAAGCTCACGGCCTGTCTCCTGTACTGGTCTCGTCCGGCGGCTGCGGCTGTGCAAGCGGGCGCGAACCTGGCTCGCACCCGCTCCGGGCAGCGGTTTTCCCGTGCCGGACCGGAACTTCCTGGCAGCATACTCGCCAGTAGCTCAGTGGTCACTACTGGCCAGTAGCTTACGCCGGGAGGCCTATACCGCCGCCTGCGCCCATCCTGCCCCAGCCCACCCCCGACATCACCCGACGGGGCTGAGGCTGGAGTGCGGCGAACAGATGACAGCAGACAGATTTCGTAATCTGTTATCTGTTCGCTGTTATCTGTTGGCTGTCATCCGTCCGCTGCCATCTGTTCGCCGTCACCTGTCGCCCGCCACTCAGACCGCCCGCCCCAGCGCCGCGATCACGTCCGCCTTGCGCGGCATCCCGGCCGCCCGTCGCACCACGCGTCCGCCGGCGTCCAGCACGAGCACGGTCGGCGTCCGCAGGATCTCCAGCCGGCGCACGAGCTCCAGCCGCTCCTCGGCGTCCACCTCCACGTGCGCGACGCCGTCGACCATCCCGGCCACCTCGGCGAGCACCCGCCTGGTCGCCCGGCACGGCTGGCAGAACGCCGTCGAGAACTGGACGAGCGTCGCCCGCTCCCCCAGCGCCCCGCCCAGCTCCGCCTCCGACAGCCGGACCGCCCCATCCTCGGTGGGCACCTTCGACCTCCCGTCACACCTCACCAGCACCAGCCCGCATCCCGTCGCCACCACCGGCACGGCGGTGACGAACAGCCAAGGGGACGGCCGTCCCCACAGTTTGCGGCAGCCACGCGTTCATCCCAAAAACGGATTGTCATAGACAGGTCGCTCTCCGACACTCGGCCCGCGTACCATCGGCTGGTGGATTCCGACCTCCCCTCGCAGCCGCCGATGCCGACCTCGCGCCGCTCCGTCGCCGTGGGCCGGGGCACCACCTCCCGCTGTCGCTGACGCGTCGCCCGCACGCGCCCCCGCCGCCGCCCGTCGCGACCCTCCCGGAGCCCCTGTGCAGATCGACCCCCGCGGCCCCCGCTTCACCGCCGCGCTCAGCGCGATGGTCCTCGCCGCCGTGCTGGTCACCGGCAGCGGCCCGCTCCTCGCCCTCCAGGCCGCCGTCTTCGCCCTCCCCGCGTTCGGCGGCCTGCGGCTCTCCCCCTACGGCTGGCTCTACCGCACCTTCGTCCGCCCCCACCTGGCGCCGCCCACCGCGACCGAGGACGAGCGCCCGCCGCGCTTCGCCCAGGGCGTGGGCCTGGTCTTCGCCGCCGTCGGCAGCCTCGGCTTCCTCAGCGCCGTCCCCTGGCTCGGCCTGCTCACGACCGCGTTCGCCCTGGCCGCGACCTTCCTCAACGCCGCGTTCGGCTACTGCGTCGGCTGCGAGATGTACCTGATCATCCGCCGTGCCCAGGGCCGTCCCGACGTCGTGGCCTGACCCGGGCGGGAAAAAGTTCCCGCGCCGATTCATCACCGATATCACACCGCGAATATCCGCTTGACGGCACGCCTCAGGTGACAGCAGGCACTCGTTCGGGGGATCATCTCCGTGTATCACCCGTGACCGCCGCGGCGTGCCGTGCTCCGGTCGGCCCTCGCGCAACGGCGCGGGTACCCGCCGTACCGGGCTCCGGCCCGTGGAAGTCAGGACTGACCGTGGCAGAGTTCGTCTACCCGCCGGTGATCGGCGCCGCACTCACCGCCTTCCGCGCGCTCGACGTGCGCATCAAGATCGTGGGTGCCGAGCACATCCCCGCCGAGGGCGGAGCCGTGCTGGTCAGCAACCACATCAGCTACCTGGACTTCCTCTTCGCCGGCCTCGGCGCCTACCGCGGCGGCAAGCGCAAGACCCGCTTCATGGCCAAGGACGACGTCTTCAAGCACGGCATCTCCGGCCCCCTGATGCGCGGCATGAAGCACATCCCGGTCGACCGGACCGACGGCCAGCCCGCCTACGAGGCCGCCGTCCGCGCCCTCAAGGCCGGCGAGGTCGTCGGCGTGTTCCCCGAGGCGACCATCAGCCGCTCGTTCATGCTGAAGAAGTTCAAGACCGGCGCCGCCCGCATGGCCGCCGACTCCGGCACGCCGCTGCTGCCCGTCGTCCTGTGGGGCACCCAGCAGCTCTGGACCAAGGGCCGCCCGAAGACCCTGACCAAGCGCCACGTCCCGGTCACCATCATGATCGGCGAGCCGATCCACCTCGGCCCCGGCGACAAGCCCGTCATGGTCACCCGCAAGCTGCGCGCCGCGATGGGCGAGATGCTCGACCGCGCCCAGCGCGAGTACCCCGGCAAGCCCTCCGGCTCGGACGACACCTGGTGGCTGCCCGCCCAGCTCGGCGGCACCGCGCCCACCCTGGAGGTCGCCGAGGCCGAGGACGAGGCGGAGGCCCTCGCCAAGGCCGAGCGCCGCGCCGCCAAGGGCTGAGCAACCCGCGCGTCGCCCGCGCCCTGCTTTCCCTCCACTCCGCCATTACTGCCATTACTCCGTGTGGCCGAGCGAACGCGCTCCGGCGCGTGTCGCCCGGCCGCCGACACCTCCCGTCTGACACAGTGACAGACCCGTTCGGGGGCCTTCGTCCTGATTCGGCGACGGAGCGAGAGTCGGAGCGGCCGGAAGGCCGGAGACGGAGATGACGCGGATGACCGGCACAGGGCAGTCAGCCACGACCAGGGCCCGCACCCGCGCAAGCGCCGGTGCGGGCCTTCTGCTGCTGGGCACCCTGCTCACCGGCTGCGGCGCCGAGCCGGGCGAGATCCCGCTCTCCGAGATCCGGCCCGAGAGCCCCTCCGCCACGCCCGAGCCGACGACCGCCTCCGCCACCCCCGGCGTGGTCGGCGCCGCGGCCGGTGCCACCGGCGCCGCCGCGGTCACGGCCCACAACGGCCTGATCGCCGGCCGGGCGTTCCTCGACCCCGGCCGCACCACCAGCGCCATCGTCACCGTCACACCCGACGGCAGCGGCGAGCACCAGGTGACCCAGCCGCCCGCCCGCGCCCACGACGACCGCCCCGACTGGTCCCCCGACGGCAGCACCCTCGCCTTCGACCGCACCGACCCGCAGAGCGGCAACGCCCGGCTGTGGACGGTCACCGCGAGCGGCGACGGCGAGCACCAGATCGGCCAGCTCTGCGAGAACGGCACCGCCGACTGCACCAACGAGGACGAACGGGCCCCCGCCTACTCCCCCGACGGCAAGCAGCTCGCGTTCGGCCGCTCCTGGGGAACCGTCAACCCGGCCGGCAACAACACCACCCAGATCCAGTACTCCGACCTCTACCTGATGGCCCCGGACGGCACCAACGTCCAGCGCCTCACCTTCCTCACCAACGACAAGCCGTACTCCGGCGAGGTCGGCAACCCCAGCTGGTCCCCCGACGGCAAGCAACTCGCCTTCGAGTACCGCACCGGCGCGAGCGGCCAGCCCGCCAACTCCCGGGCCCTGTACGTCGTCAACGTCGACGGGACTGGCCTGCGCCAGCTCACCCCCTGGGAGCTGCGCGCCGGTGACCGCGCCAGCTGGGCCCCCGACGGCACCCAGATCCTCTTCACCACCTACCCGGCCGGCCCCGAGAACGCCCCCGGCGGCGGCATCTACACCGTCCACCCCGACGGGACCGCCATCGCCGCCCTCACCCCCGCACCCTCCGACGCCTACTACGGCGCCGCCTCCTACGCACCCGACGGCCGCTCGATCGTCTTCTCCCAGGCCCCCGCCGGCGCCACCGCCGACCTCTACAGCATGCGGCCGGACGGCTCCGGCGTCGCCCGGCTCACCAACAGCACCGGCAAGTGGCTCGGCCGGCCGAAGTGGGGAACAGCCTCACCGTCGGCTCCCACGACGCCCGCCGAGGCCCCGGCCCAGGCGCAAGCACAAGCCCAAGCACCGACACAGGCACCGACACAAGCGCCGGCACAGGCCCAGCCGTCGGCCAACGCCCAGGTGGATCCGCAGGCGGCGGACGGCCAGGACGACAACTGAGCCTTTCCGACAAGTCTTTTCCGGCGGTTCACCGGAAACGCAAAAAGACCCACTCCCGGTCGGGAGTGGGTCTTCTTGGAATGATTGTTCGGCGGCGTCCTACTCTCCCACAGGGTCCCCCCTGCAGTACCATCGGCGCTGTGAGGCTTAGCTTCCGGGTTCGGAATGTAACC
>NZ_JBFBDY010000534.1:0-4401 GCF_040683475.1 Kitasatospora sp. NPDC093558
CGGCAGCCGACGGGGGCGCGGACGGCTGCGGTGCAGACGGCTGCGGCGCGGGCGACTTGGGCGCGCCGCTCGGGCCCGCCTTGGCCCCGGGCGAGGCCGAGGCGCCCCGGCCGCCGTCACCGTTGGACGGCACCGAGTAGCGCAGGCCCGTCTCGGTGATCAGGTAGTCGGTGCCGGAGCCGTCCGTGCCGTAGTCCATCGCGCGGTAGAACAGCCCGTGGCCGGGCGTCACGTAGGCCGCGCCGGCGCCGTTGTTGTACTGCGCCGGGTACCCCGGGCCCGCCCAGACGGTGCGCTTCGGGGTGCGGCCGTCCTCGGACATGCCGTCGAAGGTGCTGCACACGACGGTGTGCGCGTCCTGGCGGTCCTGCCAGTTGTTCACCGGCGCACCGGACTTGACCGGCCAGTCGCCGTCCCCGGCGTTCGGCAGCGGGGTGCCGGTGCCGAAGCTCGCCTGGTCGGACGGGGTCATCTCGTCGATGCGGGGCTGCTTGTCCTGGTCGTACTTGTAGAGCATCTGGTAGGCCGGGTTCTGCCGGATCAGCTCGGCCTGGAACGGCGTCACCAGGAACAGCCGGTCCCGCCCGACCACGTAGTCGCGGTCCCGGTAGTGCACCAGCCGGCCGATCCGGCGGTCGGCCTGGTTCTCCAGCGCCACCGAGGAGTTCGCGACCGGGCTGTCCGCTGCGCCGTCGACCTGCGGGAAGACGACGGCGCTGCCGGGCAGCAGGGTGTCCAGCCACTCGCGCTTGACCGGCTGCGGCACGGCGTTCGGCCCGAAGACCGCCGTGATCAGCGACTTCCGCTCGCGGTCGTCCGCCTGCGGGGAGCCGATCTCGTGCCGGCGGCCCTGCGCGTCGACCAGGTAGATCCGCGCGTCGCCCGGCCTGGCACCGGCCGCGGTGGTGACCTGCTGGTCCACCGCCTGCTGGACCAGCACCAGCTGGTCCGGCCCGAGCATGCGCCCCTTGGCGCCCAGCGCGGTGGCGTCCGCGCCCGCCGCCACGAACAGCGCCTGGTCGACGGTCTCCTGCCGGGCGTCCGCGCCCGGGCGGTCGCACACCGACCACTTCATCGCCCGGCTCACGTTCTCCTTGCCGGGCAGCTTGTCCGGGGCGTACGGGATGCCGATCGTCGGGCCGTGGTTGGGGTAGCGGTCGAGCACGTCGTCGTCGACGACCACGACCTTCGCGCCGGCCGGGAGCACCAGCCGGGCCGAGGACATGTTCAGCACCTGGTGGAGCCGCTTCGTCCGCCCGTCCGGGTCGGTCAGCACCACGTACCGGGTCGTCGACCGCTTGCCCTGGACGACGTTCTGCCCGTCGTCCCAGTGCAGCGGAGCGCCCGGGCGGAACACCCCCCACACGCCGAACCCGGCCACCACCAGAGCCCCGACGACCAGGCTCGGCAGCACCGCCCGCACCGGACGCGGGGCGTCCTCGTCGCCACCCCCGCCGCCCCCGCCGCCCGGCAGGAGGAAGGCGCCCACCATGCGCCTGCGCGCGAAGGTGTACGCGTTCAGCTCGTCCCGGCGCGATGCCATCCTCGTCGTCTCCCCTGTCGGACCGTCCGGTCAGCGTCCTGCCCCCGTGTCCGCGGTCGCGGGCGAGAACGCGCTCGAACCCTCTACGATGCGGCAGCAGACGATGAGTACCGTACGGGCACGGTCCGTGAACGAGCCAGCGGGCCGGTCGATCGAGCCGTGTCAATCGAGCAGTGGGGGTCAGCCGGGGGATGCCAAGCCAGACCGCTCCGGGACGACGGGGCACGGCACCGGGCGGGGGGTCGCCCACCGCCGGCGGTGGCCGGTCCACCGCGGTCCGCGTCCGCCCATCGTCCGGACTGCCCGGCGGCCGCCGGCTGCTCCGTCAACTCGTGTTGGTCGAGGCCGCCCTGGCACTCGTCGCGATCGGCTGGACGATCGGCCGGACGGCCACCGCCGCACTCGGCGCACTCGGCCTCGCCCTGGTCCTCGCCGGCCTCGTCCCGCTGCGCGGCCGCACCCTCCCGGAACTGCTCGCCGCCCGATTGGCCCTCAAGTCCCGCCTCCGGCTGGCCAGTTCGACACTCCCGCCGGCCGACGCCGACCCGACGCTCGCCCCCGCGCTGGAGCTCGAACCGGCCCTGCGCACGTACACCCACGCCACCGAGGCCGACTTCGGCGGACGGACGGTGCGCCGCGAGACCGGCATGGCCGGCGACGGCACCTTCCTCAGCTCGGTGCTGCTGGTCCAGGCCAGGGACCAGCCGCTGCGCCCGGCGCGCACCGACCGGCCACTCCCGCTCGACGTCCTGTGCTCGGCACTGCGGGTCGACGACATCACCCTGGAATCCGTCCAGCTGGTGCAGCTCACCCAGCCCGCCCCCGCCCCGCACCTGCCCGAGCAGTCGCTCGCCGCCCGCGCCTACCGCGAGCTGCCCGCCGGCCCCACCACCCCCGGACTGCGGCTCACCTGGGTCGCGCTCAAGCTCGACCCGGAGCGCGCCGCCACCGCCGTCCGGGCCCGCGGCGGCGGCGAGGAGGGCGCCCGCAAGGCGCTCCAGCGGGTCACCGACCAGCTCGCCGGGCGGCTCGACGGCGCCGGGTTCCACACGACGGTGCTGGACGAACGCGAGCTGATCGCCGCCCTCGCCACCGCGACCTGTGCCAACCCGCTCGCCGCGGCCGGGCTCCAGGGCAGCGGCGGCGGCACCGCCACCACCCGCCGGACCAGGGAGGGCCGGCGCCACTGGCGGATCGACGACCGCTGGCACTGCACCTACTGGATCTCCCGCTGGCCCCGGTTCGGCCGCCCCGGCGGGCCGGGCGTGCCCGAGCTGGTCGGCCGGCTCACCGGCGCCCGCGCACTGGCCGCCACCTTCAGCCTCACCGTCGGGCACGGCCCCGGCGGCTCCGTCGCCCTCGCCGGACACCTGCGGCTGACCGGGCGCAACGAGAGCGAGCTCGCCGAGACCTGCCGGGAGGTCGAGTCCCGCGCCCGGGACGCCGGCCTCGGCCTGAACCGGCTGGACCTGGAGCAGGCACCCGGCGTCCTGGCCACCCTGCCCCTGGGAGGAACCGCCTGATGGCCCGCCCGACCCGACCGCGCCCCGCCACCGCGCAACCGCGCCCCCGGCCGCGGATCCTGCCCGGCTTCGGCCTCCGCGGGCCCCGCCGCGAGAAGCACGTGCTGGCCGTCGCCGACCTCGCCGCACTGGCCTTCCCCGTCGGCGACGACGGCGTCGTGATCGGCACGGACGTGCACGGCCGCCCCTCGGTGCTCGGACTCTTCCGGCCCGCCGCCCACGAGCTGGTGCTCGTCGGCGGTCTGTGGACGGCCCAGCTGATCGCGCTGCGGGCCGCCTCGACCGGCGCGCGCGTCGCGGTGGAGACCGCCCGCCCGCAGGCCTGGAGCACGCTCGCGCAGGCCGCGGGCGGCGGGCAGCCGTGCATGACCGTCCACCAGGCCGGCCGGCTCGGCCCGCAGGGCGCCTCCGTCACCTCGCCGGTGCTGGTGGTGCGCGACCTCACCGCCCGCCCGCCGCGCAGCCGGCTGTCCGCCGCGCCCTGGCAGACCACGCTGACGGTCCTGCCGTGGCTCGTCCCGGAGGCCGCCCGGCTGGTCGAGGCCGCCGACCTCGTCGGAGTGCAGCGGGTCCAGCCGGAGGAGGCCGGGATCCTCCGGCGCGCACTCTCGCTGCCGCCCGAGGACGTCGCCGCGCTGCCCGCCCTCGGCGACGACCTGACGCTCTGGACGACCCGGATGCACCGTCAGTACGTTCGGGCCGTGGCCGGGCCCGCGGAACTGCAGGTCCTGGGCGCGCCGCGCCGGGTGGACCCGCCCGCCTGAGCGGCGCGGCCCACCGGCCGGGATCGGAGTCCGCCTACAACGACGTCGGCCGTACGGCCTAGTCTTGAGGCGGCAACGGCACCGCTGAACAAGCGGCGGCGAACACGAGGGAGCCCTAGTGAGCAGCGATCGGGACGGCGTCTACGTCGGCCACAACGCGGCGGAGGACGACGACGACTGGTCCGACGCCCCCGACTACACTCCCCCGTCCTGGTACGTGCGGACGGACGGCCCGGCAGCCCCGACGGCCCCGACGCCCCCGACGCCTTCGGCCGAGACGGCGGCTCAGACCGCCCCGGCTCCGGAGGGCCGGATCCCGGCTCAGGCCCCGGCTCAGGCCGTCGTGCCGCCGCCCGCGCCGGCTCCGCCGCCGCTCTCCTTCCCCGCCCCGGTGAGCGAGCCCGCGCCCGCGCCGCCCGCGCCGCCCGCCCACCTGCACGCCCCCGTCGCCGAGCAGCCGCCCGCAGCCGCCCCGATCCCCGCTCCGATCCCGCAGCACGAGCAGCCGCCGGCCGCCGTGGCCGAGGCCCCCCACGCCCCCAGCCCGCCCCCCGCCCCCCACCACCAGCAC
>NZ_JBFBDY010000535.1:0-4391 GCF_040683475.1 Kitasatospora sp. NPDC093558
CAGACGGGAATTGTCAGACACGCCCCTACAACGAGTCGAGGGCGCCGGTACGGCGCACGGCGAGCAGGTAGCCGACGATCATCACCACGGGCACGCAGGACAGTGCGGCGGCCAACGGCAGGTTGAGGGTCACGTTGTCGGCGATCGCGG
Organism: Kitasatospora sp. NPDC093558; assembly: GCF_040683475.1. Taxonomy (NCBI): domain Bacteria; kingdom Bacillati; phylum Actinomycetota; class Actinomycetes; order Kitasatosporales; family Streptomycetaceae; genus Kitasatospora; species Kitasatospora sp. NPDC093558. Next base: position 151 of record NZ_JBFBDY010000535.1, read on the forward strand.
TGCCGAGCACCTGCGTCTTGCCGCCGACGATCCGCACGGCGATGTAGTCGCCGAGGCTCAGCGAGAAGGTGAAGACGGACCCGGCGAAGACCGCCGGCTTGACGAGCGGCAGGACCACCGAGCGGAACGTCCGCCCGGCGGAGGCGCCGAGGTCGGCCGAGGCGTCGAGGAGGTTGGCGGGCAGGTTCTCCAGGCCGGCGTAGACCGGCAGGATCATGTACGGCAGCCACAGGTAGGCGAGGACGACGATGACCGCCGAGGTGCCGTACCCGGGGCCGGCAAGCCCGAGCGGCGCGCCGAGCCAGTCGAGTATGCCGCCCTGGCTGAAGATGACCCGCCAGGCGTACGCCTTGACGAGGTAGCCGGCCCACAGCGGGGTCAGGACGGCGACGACGAGGAGTCTGCGGGTGCGCGGGCGGGCGACGCGGGCCATGTAGAACGCCATCGGGAACGCCACCACGGCGTCGATCACGGTGACCGCGGCGGCGATGCCGAGGGTGCGCAGGGCGATCGCGCGGTAGACAGGTTCGGTGAGGACGGTGGTGAAGTTGGCGGTGTTCCACTCACGGACGACGTCGGAGGTGAAGTCGTCGACCGTCCATAAGGCCGAGAGGAACAGTACGGCGAGCGAGCCCAGGTAGGCGAGCACCAGCCAGGCCATCGGCGCCGCCAGCAGCAGCGCGAGGCGCAGTCCGGCGTGCCGGTGCAGGAGGGAGGCCGCCCGGCGCAGGCCGCCCCGCCGGCCGGCGCGGGCCCTCGCCGGGGCGGGCGCCCCAGCCGCGCAGGCGGTCGGCGAGCTGCCGCACGCGCCGGTCCTCCGGGCCGGGGACGAGGTAGAACAGCGACTCGTCCACCGCGTCGTCGTCCCCGCCCCAGCGCACGACGCCCTCGCACTCGGCGAGGATGTCCCGCAGCACCAGCTCCTGGTAGGGGAAGAGCCCGCCCTTCGCCGAGGCGCCGGGGCGGATGCGCACGGCCGTGCCGGACGCGAGGTTCGACTCCGGGGCGCCCGCGCGCAGGCCGCCGATGGCCTGCCAGCCGAGGAGGTCGCCGCTCGGGAGCTCCTCCACCTCGTAGTGGAAGCGCCGGATCACGTGGACGAGGATCTCCTCCGCGTCGCCGATCCGGACGTCCACGGTGAGGCCGGTGCCGGGCACCGGGCGGGTCCAGACGGTGGAGACGTGGTTCGCCTCCTTCTCGATCGTCCAGCCGTTGGCGCTGGTCGGCAGCTTCTTCGCCAGAAGGCCCGGCTCGGCCGTCCCCTCCGCCGTCTCCTTCGCCGGCGCCGCCACGGCGGTGCCGGGGAGCAGCCCGCCCACAGCCACGGCCGCACCGACGGCGGCGGCACCCTTGACCGCGGCCCGCCGCGTGAATCCGATCTGCACGTCTTCCATTTCCTTGTGTCCTTCCGCTACAGAACGACGATCAGCACGAGCGTGGGCACGAGCAGCAGCAGCACGCTCACCGGCCAGTAGGCCCAGCCCCAGCCCCAGCCGCCCCGGGCCGTCCGCCGCCGCACGGCCCGGTTGGCGAGCCACCACAGCAGCGTGAACACCCCGACGACCGGGACCAGGACCAGCAGCATCGGCAGGACGCCGTCGTTCTCCGTCGGCTCGCGCGTGGTCCAACCCAGCGCGGCGAGCGGCCAGTTGGCGGCGAAGTACCAGAGCAGCCAGACCGGGACGACGGCGGGCAGCCCCAGCGCCAGGTTCACGGCGACGGCGGCCCGCGAGTAGTTCCGCATCGGCACGGTCACTTGGTGCGCGACAGCAGGTTGTAGTTCTCCAGCACGTCGTACAGCCCGATCAGCTCGCGGCCGTACTGCTGCGCCGCGTCGCCGAGGCCGTTGTAGCGGGCGAGCAGCGCCTGGGCGTCGGCCTGACCGGTGGTCAGGCCGGGGCGGGCGATGCCGAGCTGGCGGGAGTTGTAGATCGCCAGGTAGGTGACCGAGCGGATGTTGCAGGCCGGGTCCTGGAGGTTGTCCCAGACCTCCCGCAGGTTGGCCTCGGTGAGCTTGGTCCCGTTGATCAGGCCCTCGCTCAGGCAGCGGTTGCGGGCCTCGATGGCGATCCGGGCGAAGATCTGGCCCCAGCCGGTGCTGCAGTAGCTTGTGCCCCGCGGGTCAGCGCGTACATCACCGGCCAGCCGATGCGGCCGTCCTCGTCCAGCTTCGAAATCCCGAGCGTGGCACCGTTGTTGTACGTCGTGTTGACGAACCTCTGAGCCAGCCGGACCATCTCGTCAGCCATGGGCCGCGATCCCCCCGTTCGCACCTCGCCGCGACTCCTCCGCCGCGGCACGGCCACGAACTTTACCAGGGCTTTTCCTCGCCTTGACGTTCGGATTGCAGGAACTGCTCGGCCCAGATGATCTTGCCCTCGGGCGTGTAGCGGACGCCCCAGCGGTCCGCCAGCCGGGCCACCAGGAACAGGCCGCGGCCGCCCTCGTCCTCGTCGGCGGCGTAGCGCAGGTGCGGGGAGGTGCTGCTGGTGTCGGAGACCTCGCAGATCAGCGCGCGGTCGTACAGCAGCCGCACCCGGATCGGCGCGGTCCCGTAGCGGATCGCGTTGGTCACCAGCTCGCTGAGCACCAGTTCGGTGACGAACTCGGCCTCCTCCAGGCCCCAGCCGGTGAGCCGCCGGGTCGCCTCCGCGCGGGACTTCGCCACCGCCTCGGGGGTCGCGGCCACCTCCCACCCGGCCATCCGGTCCGGCGCCAGCACCCGGGTGCGGGCGACGAGGAGCGCGATGTCGTCCGTCGGCCGCGCGGGCAGCAGCGCGTCGAGTACGGCGGTGCACACCTCCTGGGGCGACCGGCCGGGGTGAGCGAGCGTCGCGGTGAGGAGGTCCAGGCCGACCCCGACGTCCCGGGTGCGGTCCTCGATCAGGCCGTCGGTGTAGAGCACCAGGCTGCTGCCCTCCGCGAGCCGCAACTCCGTGGCCTCGAAGGGCATCCCGCCCAGGCCGAGTGGCGGTCCCGCGGGCAGCACGGGCAGCTCCACCGTGCCGTCCGGGTGCACGAGCGCGGGCGGCGGGTGGCCCGCCCGCGCCAGGGCGCAGGTCGCCGTCGTCGGGTCGTAGATGCAGTACAGGCAGGTGGCGCCGGTGATCGCGTGCTCCCCGTCGGCCGCGGCCGTCTCCTGGTCGATGTGGGCGACCAGCTCGTCCAGGTGCCCGAGGAGCTCGTCCGGCGGCAGGTCGAGGGTGGAGAAGTTCTGGACGGCGGTGCGCAGCCGGCCCATCGTCGCGGCGGCGTGCAGGCCGTGGCCGACCACGTCGCCGACCACCAGCGCGACCCGGGCCCCCGGCAGCGGGATCACGTCGAACCAGTCGCCCCCGACCCCCGCCTGCGCCGGCAGGTAGCGGTGCGCGACGTCCACCGCGCTCTGCTCCGGCAGGGCGCGCGGCAACAGGCTGTGCTGCAGGGTGACGGCCATCGTGTGCTCGCGCGTGAAGCGGCGGGCGTTGTCGACGGACACCGCCGCCCGCGCGGTCAGCTCGTCCGCGAGCGACAGGTCGTCCTCCTCGAACGGGCCCCGGTCCCGGCTGCGCCAGAAGCACGCGACGCCCATCAGCACGCCCCGCGCCGTCAGCGGCACCGCGATCAGCGAGCCGAGACCGAACTCCAGCACCGCCTGCGTGCGTTCGGTGTCCTGCCGCCGCCAGCCCTCGTCGGCCGCCAGCTCGGGCACCAGCGTGGAGCGCCCGCCGACGAAGCCCTCCGCCTGCGGGGTGCTCCCGGCCCACCGGACCAGCTCCCCCAGCGGGTACAGCGGCGAGTCGTCCCGGATCCCGGCCAGCCCCACCCGCTGCAGCTCCACCGGCTCGCCCACCGCCGGCGTCCGCGGCTCCTCGCCGCTCAGGACCGCCTCGGCGAGGTCGACGGTGGCGAAGTCGCAGAACTCCCGGACGGCCATCGCGGCGAGCTCGTCCGCGGTGCGCCGCACGTCCAGCGTCGTACCGATCGCCACACTCGCGTCGTACAGCATCCGGAGCCGGCCGCGGGCGGTCTCGGCCCGGCCGGCGAGGGCGCGCAGCTCGGTGGAGTCGCGCAGCGTGGTGACGCTGCCGGCCGGGCCGTCGCCGCCGTCGGTGGGGCGGGTGTTGACGGCCAGCAGGCGCTCGCCGACGGGGAGCACCTCGTCGCTCACCTCGCGCCCGGCGACCAGCAGTTCGGCGGTGCGCGCGGCGAGGCCGAGCCGCGTGACGGCGCGCCCCTCCGCGTCGTCGGGCAGGTCGAGC
>NZ_JBFBDY010000536.1:0-4387 GCF_040683475.1 Kitasatospora sp. NPDC093558
GATCACGATCGCCGAGCCGACGCCGGCCTCGGCGGAGACGTGCAGGAAGTGGTCCGGGCCGCCGCCCAGCCAGAGTTCGGCGAGCCCGCCCAGGTTGGCCTCGTTGTCCGCGTCGATCGCGAGCTCCGCGAGGTCGTCCGAGCCGGCCGCGCGCAGCGCGAGGCGCAGTTCGGCGGCGAGCGGCACGTCGCGCCAGCCGAGGTTGGCGGCGCGCTGGAGCACGCCGCCGGAGGTGGCGACCAGTCCGGGCACGGCGAGCGCGAGCGCGGCCGGGCGCAGGCCCGCGTCGGTGACGGCCCGGCGCAGCAGTTCGGCGAGGTCGGCCATGACGGCGGCGGGCGAGCGGCCCCGGTTGCGGATCTCCTGGCGGCGCCAGGCGACGACCTCGCCGCGCAGGTCCACCACGCAGGCGCCGAGGTGCTCGACGCCGATCTCGGCGCCGAGGCCGCCGGGCCCGCGCGGGTTGAGGCCGAGCGCGGTGCCGGGGCGGCCGACCTTGCCGCTCGGCGCGGCCGGGCCCTCCTCGACCACCAGGCCGCCGGCGATCAGCTCCTCGGCGAGCGAGGAGACCGCGGCCCTGGTCAGCCCGGTCTCGGCGGCCACCTCGGCGCGGGAGCGCGGGGCGCGGGCGATCACGCCGAGCACCAGCGCCAGGTTGGCCCGGCGCATGCCCTGCTGACTGGCGGGCCCGGTCCGGACACCTTCCGGCTCCCGCATCACGGTCACCCCGCTCACCTCGCCCCGGGCACCTCCCGGGACGTCTCGTGTGCAGCGTAACCGTGTTCGAGGGGCGGCTGCGTCCCGGTGGTGGCGGGCTCGGCGAGGCGGGTGAACACCCAGCGCTGCATCGCCCAGAACCGGAAGAGCATCGCCACGAAGGTGCCCACGATCATGCCGCTGAGGAAGTCCGCGACCTCCTGGGTGAACGCGTCGACGTACGGCTCGCGCAGGTCGAGGACGTACCGCGAGAGCGCCAGCGGCACGTCGTTGACGGCGATCGCCACCGCGCTGACCAGGAAGAACAGCACCGCCTCGCGCCGCCGCCCGTGGGCCCGGAAGGCCCAGCTGCGGTTCAGCACGTAGGAGACGACGGTGGCGATCACGGTCGCGATGGTCAGCGCGACCACCGGCTTGTGCGCCAGGACGGTGAACTTCAGCTCGAAGTTGATCACCGTGGTGAGCACGAAGCAGCTGCCGCCGACCAGCAGGAACTTCACCAGCCTGCGGTGGCGCACCAGGAACGGGCGCAGCCTCGCCGGTACCCGGGCCAGGACGCGCTGAGTGGGGGACGGCATCCTCGCAGTCTCGCACGGGGTGTGCGCCGTCCCCCCTCGTCACTGCGCGGAGATCCTCAGGACGCCGGTGATCGTGCCCTGGTAGACCACGCCGCCCGGGGCGATGGAGCCCACCATCTGCAGCGTGTCGACGAGGAAGCCCGCCCCCAGGAACTTGGTGCGCCCGACGGTGCCGGTGGCCGGGTCGACCTCGGCGTAGTAGTACGGGTCGAGGATCGACGTGGCGGTGGTGCCGGGGATCAGCGGCTTGCGCAGGATGGTGTGGATCAGTCCGTCGGCGGTGGAGAGCCGCGGGACGGCGGAGGAGCGCACGGTGGTGTCCCAGACCAGGTCGCAGCCGGAGCCGTCGGGCCGTACGTCGACCCGGCTGAGGCCGCCGCGGAAGGCGGCGGAGGCGGGCACGCTCGGCCCGGCGTCTGCGGGCAGCGCGGGGTAGGGGTAGCCGTTGGTGCTGCTGATGAAGACGCTGTTCCCGGCGCCTATCGGGGAGTTCTCGCTGCCGCTGCCGCCGGCCCTGAGCACCGGCACCGAGCAGACCGGCGAGCCGTCGGAGGTGCGGTAGACCAGCAGGTTCACGGTCGGCGCGGCGTTGTCGACGATGGTCGTGTAGTCGGTGCCGGTGCGCGGGCCGAAGAAGGTCGGGGTCGAGCCGGTGCCCCAGCTCAGCTGGCCGGGCTTGCGGCCGGGCCCGCGGTCGTACGCCTGCCGCCAGGCGGTCCGCGGGGTGCCGTCGGCGTCGGCGGTGAGCAGGTAGGTGGCGTGGGTGGTGGCCACCAGGGTGCCGGCCGGGGCGGTTGAGATCGAGTTGGCGATGCGTTCCCCGGCGGGCAGGGCCATCCGGCGGACGGCGCCGGTGCGGTCGTCCGCGGTGCCGACGACCCCGCCGCCGGTGGCGAACCAGACCCGGCCCTGCCAGTCCGGCGAGATGCCGACGACGGCGTCGCCGGCCGGGATCGCCCCGGCCAGCGGGAGGCGGCCGTCCACCGTCAGCTCCCAGTCGCCGTCGGCGGTGCGGTGGTGGCCGATCCGCAGCAGGTCGCCGTGGCCGTCGACCGCCACCAGGCGGTCCCGGTCGTCCAGGTAGGCGTACACGCCGCCGAGCAACGAGCCCTTGGCGAGCGGGAGTTCGGCGAGCGACTCGCCGTCGTCCGGGTCGAGCAGGTGGACGGTCGGGGTGCGCCCGATGATCGTGGTGCAGAGCGCGACCGGGAAGCCGTCGTAGCCGACCAGCACGGTCGGGCACGCGGACTGCAGGGCCGTGCGGTGCGAGGTGAGCGGGCCGGCCGCGGGCCCGGGCAGCCGGGTGGCGTCCGAGGAGCCGGTGTCGCCGTGCATGGTGGCGGTGCCGTCGGGGCCCGCGTACGGGTTGTGCGGCGGCAGCGTGCCGAAGGGCGTGGCGGCGCGGGCCGGGGCCGGGGCCGCGAGGGCGAGCAGGGCCGCGGCCGCGAAGGCGGCGACGGCTCGGGAGGGCAGCGCGAGGCGCATGGAGGTGTCCCCTCGGGTGAACGGGCGGGCGTGGGCGCATGGCGGTGCGGCCACCCGTTGGGGGTTCCCGGCGGGGGCGTCGGGTGGATCACCGCACTCAACGGACGCGGTGACAGATCGCCGAGCACGCGCGGGCCAGGTCGACGTCCAGTCGACGGCTCAGGTGCGCGTGGCGGTTCACCCGGCCAGCATCTCGCACTGACGCCCCGTCTCACAAGCCGCGTCTCGCCCAATGGGCAAAGGCCGGGCGGAGCAGTCGCGCTGCTCCGCCCGGCCCTTGAGCACCCGTCAGGCGGCGACGACGAGCACCTCGGCCGGCTCCAGAGCCAGCTTGAGCACCTCACGGACGTCCGCCACCGGGTGCACGGTGAGCCGCTCCAGCACCTCGGCCGGGACGTCATCCAGGTCGGCCTCGTTGCGCTTGGGGATGATCACCGTGGTGACGCCGGCCCGGTCGGCCGCGAGCAGCTTCTGCTTCACCCCGCCGATCGGCAGCACCCGCCCGGTCAGCGACACCTCGCCCGTCATCGCCACGTCCGTGCGCACCTTGCGGCCGGACAGCAGCGAGGCGAGCGCGGTGGTCATGGTGATGCCGGCGCTCGGCCCGTCCTTGGTCGGCTCGGCGCTCGCACGCGGCGAGGCGCCCAGGGTGTTCGAGGACGGCAGCCAGCGGCGCGACTTCGTCCACGTCGACGACGTCGCCGCAGCCAACCTGGCCGCCCTGGCCGCCCTCCCCGCCAGGACGCCCGGCAGCACCCGCGCATACAACGTGGGCAGCGGCGAGCCCCGGACGGTCGGCGAGATGGCGCAGGCCCTCGCGGAGGCGTACGGCGGCCCGGCACCGGTGGTGACGGGCGAGTACCGGCTCGGCGACGTCCGGCACATCACCGCGGACTCCGCCCGGCTACGGACCGAACTCGGCTGGCGCCCACAAGTGCCGTTCCGCACGGGGATGAAGGAGTTCGCCGCCGCGCCCCTGCGGGCGTGAGCCGGCGGATGAAACCTCAGCGCACGGCCTCGTCCCAGAGGTCCAGCCCCGCGCGGAGGAGTTCGCGCACGGCCGCGGTCTCCTCGCCCGTACAGGCTCCCTCCCCCGCAGCCGGGTCGAGAGCAGCGCCGCCGAAGATCTTCTCGTAAGCACTGTCGTGGACCGGCCCTTGGGACGGCAGGGGCGGGCCGGTCGGCAGGCTGTGCGAGAGGTCCTCGAAGAGGTTCCACGCGTCCAGCAGCAGTCCCGCCGGAGCGGAGCCAAGGCCGGGATGCTCGACCCACCGCCGTACGACGGCCAGATCGAGCGTGGCCTCACCCTCCCAGACGACCTCCCAGCCGTTGCGGCGGCAGCATTCCCGCAGCGCCGTGAGGTCGCGGAAGGCGAGGAGCCTCCCGCGTTCGTCCACCATGAGCGCATCGGGGGCATCGTCCGCTCCGGGCCGCCAGATCAGCGTCAGGTCCCCTGCCCTGGTCGCGATGCGGTACGGATAGTGGTCGGCCATGCATGTCTCCCCGGTCCGGAATCGGCAGCCACGGCTACGCGGGCGAGGCCGCCCGCGGCGCCGGGAGGGCGATCTCGAAGCAGCAGCCCCCGTCGACGTTGCGCACGCCGGCCC
>NZ_JBFBDY010000537.1:0-4386 GCF_040683475.1 Kitasatospora sp. NPDC093558
CCGATCTCCCCGGCCGCCGACCCCGAGGTGGTCGGGCTGCCCGACCAGCCGATCGGCGTCCGGCTGATGTTCACGGTCCTGCGGCACAGCGGGGTGCTGGAGTTCGTGCTGTCCGCCTGCCCGCAGGTGCTCGACGCCGCCGAGAACGAGGACTTCGCCCGCCGGCTGCTCGCCCTCCTGGCCGCCGCCGCTGACGGACCGGTCCCGCTGGCCGCCGCGGACGGACCGGTCCCGCTCGCCGCCCCGCAGGTCGCGGCGCGCGAGGGGGAGTGGCAGCGGATCGACGGCTCGTGGATCGACCTGGCCGCCGTCCGCGCGCTCCTCGCCGACGTCCTCGGGGCCGCCGCGACCGTCGGCCACACCGACGGCCGTCTCGTCGCCCACTTCACCACCGACGACGCCGCGCTGACCCCGGCCGACGCCCACCGGGCCGTGGTCGCGGTCCTGCCCGGGCGGGACACGGTGATGGCGCCGCACCGCTACGTCATCCACGGGCCCGACGGAGTCGTGGAGGGCGACGGCCGCGACCCTCTGATCACCGCCCGCCTCGCCAGACTCTTCTGAGCCGTGTGGAACCGGCTCGTCCTCACCTGAACGGAGGAAGACCGCGCCGCCGCTGCCTCACCCGTGCGGGTCGTCCCACTCCCACGAGCACTCCGCGGTCTCCCCCGAGGTGAGCTCCCACGGGCTCGGCACCTCGGGCGGATCCCCGCCGCCGTCCTGCACCGGCAGTTGGTCGATCACCGCGACCAGCGCGGGCGGCAGCTGCGGCGCGAGCCCGCGGTGGCAGCGGGACAGGATGTCGCGTCGCACGTCGTCCGGCAGCAGCGGCCGGCTCGCGAGCAACGGCCTTGGCCCGCGGGTGCGTTCGGCCGCGGCGAGCTGGTCCGACCAGGCCCGCCAGTAGTCCGCGTCGTCCCGCTCGCCGAGCTTCAGGTGGTGCAGGTGCAGGCAGTACGCGGCCGTCCCGCTGCCGGACCCGGCGGCGAACCGCCACCAGAACTCGGCGCTGTCCTCGCGCCCGGTCGCGTACAGCAGCGCGCCGAACACCTCGGCCCCCTCGGGCTGGATACGGCGCGCGTTCACCAGCAGGTCGAGGCCCCGCGAGGCGTCCGGCGCGCCCAGCACCAGGGCCACCACGAGGCCCAGCTCGAAGGCGGCCTGCTCGTGCTCGGACGGCAGGTGCGGCGGTCCGGCGGTGAGGCGGGCCTGCCGCAGGGCGGCGATCCGTTCGGCGTGGGCACGCTCGGGTCGGGGCACATGGAGCGGCGCGCGCCCTGCGTCGGCACTCCGCGCCCCGTCGGGCGGGGGAGTGTCGGACCCGGCCACCGGCGGGGGCGGCGCCAGCGGCCCGCGTGGCTCCGGCTCGGTCGGCTCCGGCTCCAGCTCGGGCTGGGGTCTCAGGGTCACTGCTCGCCCCCGCTGTCCGGGAGCTCGCCCACCCCGAGCCGGCGCGCCAGCCGCTCCCGGGCGTGCCGCAGGTTGGAGTGCACGGTGGCCACCGGCCGGCCCAGGTAGGCGCCGATCACCTTGACGTGCAGGCCGAGCAGGTAGCGCAGGACGATCACGTCCCGCTGGCGGTCCGGCAGTTCGAGGATCGCCGCGTACAGCCGCACCTCGTCCGCCTCGCTGTGCAGCAGCCCGTTCGCGACCTGCTTGAACGCCCCGATCACCGCCGCGAACGTGACCGCCTCGACCGCCACCGGCTCCTCGCCCGCGACCCAGTCGGCGATGTGGCGGTTCGCCAGCCGCCAGGCGTACGCGGCCGGTTCCTCGAAGCGCAGCACCTGCGACCAGCAGCGGGCGAGGTCCTCCTTCACCGCCTCCACCACCAGCGTGACGTCGGCGCGGTTGCCTATCCGGGTGAGCGCGAGGGCGTGCCAGGCGGGTTCGTGCGTCTCGCAGAACGCCGAATACGCCAGCTCCATCCGGACGTTGACGGAATCGCCCGGCACCGCGAGGGCCTCGCGGGCACCCCTGTCGATCGTCATCGAGCCTGCTTTCCGTGGCACCGGCTGCGTGCCGGACCACCCGAGGGTCGGGCTGTGTGCGCCCATCCTCATTCCATCAGCCCTGTCACTCCAGGCTGCAAAGCGAATACAGATTGTCATCTCATGGGAATGGCTGCCTGGTTGCGCGCACGCCTGAGCGGGACGGGACCGCGATTGACCCCCGGTTACGGTGGGCAGCAATCGATCACGTTCCGCGTCGGGAGCCGCACGGGGCCGGACGCCGTCCAGAGGAGAACGATGAACCGGTACGACGGAGTGGACCTGCGGCTGAACGTCCCGCACTCGGCCCGGATGTACGACTACTACCTCGGCGGCTTCACCAACTTCGCCGCCGACCGCGAGGCCGCCGGCCAGGCCCTCGCGATCGCGCCCTGGCTGCGCGCCGCCGCCCGCGCCAACCGCGCGTTCGTCCACCGCTCGACCCGCGCCCTCGCGCTGGCCGGCATCGACCAGTTCCTCGACGTCGGCACCGGCATCCCCACCTCGCCCAACCTGCACGAGATCGCCCAGGGGGTGAACCCGCACGCCAGGGTCGTCTACGCCGACAACGACCCGATCGTGCTCTCCCACGCCCAGGCCCTCCTCGCCAGCACCCCCGAGGGCCGCACCGCCTACGTCGAGGCCGACGTGACCGACCCGGTCGGCCTGCTCTCCGCGCCGGGCCTGCTCGACACCCTCGACCTCGCCCGCCCGGTCGCGCTCTCCCTCAACGCGCTGTTCCACTTCGTCCCGGACGACCAGGGCGCCCGCGAGGTCGTCGAGCACTACAAGGCGGCGCTGGCCCCCGGCAGCGCCCTGGTGATGACCCACGTCAGCCCCGAGTTCGCCCCGGAGGAGGTCGCCCGTCTGATCCACATCTACGCGGCGGCCGGCACCGCCTCCCAGCCCCGCACCCGGGCCGAGTTCACCCGGTTCTTCGACGGCTGGACCCTGATCACCCCCGCGATCGTCCCCACCCCCCGCTGGCGCCCGGCCCCCGAGGACCCGGCCGTCACCGACAGCGAGGCGGCCTGCTACTCGGGCGTGGCCCTGAAACCCTGAGCCCTCAGCCCTGAAACTCTGAGCCCCGAACCCTGAAACCCCGAGCCCTTCCCCGCCCGACGAGTGCGGTCCCGCCCCTCCTGTCACAGACTGGTGGTGGATCGATGCTGCCCCCGAGGCTGGGAGAAGCATGCTGCTCGGACTCACGACGGCGCTGGTCGCGACCGTCTGCTTCGGCTTCGGGGCGGTGTTCCAGGCGCGCGGGGCCAGGTCGGCGCCGCGGGCGGACCGGGTGCGGGCGGGCCTTCTGGCGGCGCTCGTCCGGTCGTGGCAGTTCGTCCTCGGCACCCTGCTCGACATCGTCGGCTTCGCGCTGAGCATCGTGGCGCTGCGCAGCCTCCCCCTGTTCCTCGTGCAGGCCGTCACCAACGCGAGCCTCGCCGTCACCGCCCTCGCCGCCGTCTGGCTGCTGGGCGCCCGGCTGCGCCGCGGCGACCTCGCGGGGATTTTGGCGGTCGTCCTCGGCCTGACCCTGCTCGCACTGGGCTCGGGCGAGGAGGGCCGCGAGTACGCCCCGTCCGCGTTCCACTGGGCGCTGCTCGGCACGACCGTCGTCATGGTGCTGCTCACCGTCGTCCTCGTGCGCCGCCAAGGCACCGTCGCCGCGGCCGGCCTCGGCCTCCTCGCCGGTGTCGGGTTCGGCGTGACCAGCCTCGCCGTGCGCGTGCTCGACGTGCAACGGCTGACGTCCCTGCTCACCGACCCGGCCGCCTACGCCCTCGTGCTCGGCGGTCTCGGCGGCTACCTCGCGTACGCCCTCGCGCTGCAGCGCGGCACGGTGACCGCCGCGACCGCCGCCGGGACGGTCGCCGAGACCTTCGGCCCGGCGCTGGTCGGAGTCCTGGCGCTCGGCGACGCCGCGCGTCCCGGCTTCGAGTGGTGCGCGCTGGCGGGCTTCGCGGTGGCGGTGGGCGGCACGTTCGTGCTGTCCAGGTTCGGCGAGCTGGAGGGGGAGTCGGCCGAGGCGCTCGCCCCCGAGGCCGGCGCGGAGACGGAGCCGGCGGTCCCGCCCCGCTGACGCGTGCTCCCGGTCGCCCGGACGGCGTCGCCGTGCGAAGGTGGCTTGCCGGACAAAACGGACGGCTTTCACGCAGGACGGCAGAGCGGCAGGTGCGCGATGGCGGACGAAGCCCACCGAGGGCCCCGGCACCGGGGAGCGCCCGGGCGTCCCGTGGTGCTGATCACCGGCGCGTCCTCCGGCATCGGCCTGGCCACCGCGACCCGCCTCGCCGAGGCCGGCTGGCAGCCGCTGCTCTCCGGCACCGACCGCGCCCGGCTGGACGCCGCTGCCGCCCGCACCGGCGGCGTCGCCTTGCCCGAGGACCTCAGCAAG
>NZ_JBFBDY010000538.1:0-4325 GCF_040683475.1 Kitasatospora sp. NPDC093558
CACCGGCTCATCGGGTTCAGCCGATCGCGCAGGAGGTGCCGTTGAACCAGAAGGCGGAGGGGTTGGCGTCGCTGCTGGACCAGGTGGACTTGAAGCCCCACTGGACGCTGCCGCCCTGCGGGACGGACGGGTTGTAGGACACGTTCTGGGCGTTGACGTTCGGGCCGCTCTGCGACACCGAGGCGTTCCAGGTGTTGGTGATGGTGTTGTCGCCGGGGAAGGTGAAGCCGAGGTTCCAGCCGTTGATCTGGCCGAGGCCGTTGTTGACGACGGTGATGTTGCCGACCGTGACGCCCTGCCACTCGTTCTTGTTGTAGACGACCCGGCAGGCCGCGCTGGTCGGGTGTATCTGGACGACCGTGATGCCGTAGGCGGGTACGGTCTGGGCGGTCGGGCTGCCGGACTGGGCGGTGCCGATCCCGTGGGCGTTCTTGAGGTAGGAGTGGACGGTCGGGGTGGCGGAGGACGGGGTGAACCCGGTGTAGGAGAGGTTCACCGTGGCGTCGTTGTTCGGGTCCTTGTTGATCAGCATGACGTCCACGTCGCCGTTGGCGCGGCGGACGGCGTGCGCGGTGAGCAGCGAGGAGGAGCTGGCGGCCTTGACCAGGGTGTCGCCGGGCGCGCCCAGCCTGCTGATCATCTGGATGCCGTAGTAGGCGGGGAAGGGCGTGTTGGCGGCCGGCTCGCAGGGGGAGCCGCTGGAGACCATGCCGCCGTCGTTGTAGTCGGTGGCGTCCTCGACGGTGGTCACCTTCGTGCAGTCGGTGCCGTTGCGCAGGTCCCACCAGTCCACGTTGAACGCGCCGTTCTCCAGCCAGGTGAGGTAGTTGTCCGGGGCGAACAGTCCGTTGGGGGAGGTGTCGAGGTAGGCCTGGGCGTTCGCCTCGGTCACCGCGATGCCGACGTTGGGGGCGTTGGATCCGGCGTACTGGTTGATCAGCGAGCGCACGGCGCCGGTGATGTTGGCGTTCTGGGCCTGCGGCTTGGTGAGCAGGTCGGCCGGGCTGGTGCTGGTGGGGTAGGCGTGCACGATGGCGAAGTCGATCTTCGAGCCGGCGATCGACAGGACGGTATGGTTCCAGTCCATGGTGTCGCCCGGACCGACCATGCCGTCCGGCCAGTAGCCGGGGGTGGTCAGCACGGCGCCGATCTTGACGCTCGGGTCGGCCGCCTTCATCGCCGAGACGTACTGGAGCACGTTGTTCGCGTAGGCCGTGGCGCTCTTGCTGCTGTGGGTGTCGTACTCCCACTTGGCGCCGTACTCGCCGTTGCCGTAGACCTCGTTGCCGATCTCCCAGTACTTGATGCCGTAGCCCTTGGTGACGTTGGCGTACTGGACCCAGGCGGCGGCCTCCTGGGGGGTGCCCGAGCCGTAGTTGGCGGTGATGATCGGCTGCGCTCCGGCGGCGCGCACGGTGCCCATGAAGGCGTCGAAGCCGGTGTTCGGCGCGACGTACGCACCGGCGTCGGCGGTGCCGGTCTGCCAGTGGTAGACGTCGGAGTGGCTGCCGCCGGGGTAACGGACGGTGTTGATGCCGGCCGTGCTGAGCAGGCCGGGGGTGGCGGCGGAGTTCATGTTGCCGTCGTAGACCGGGATGTTCACGCCGACGCCGGTGGCGGGAACGGTGGCGAGCTGCAGGGCGGCGTCGACCGACACCGACACGGTGCTCGCGGCGGCTGCGGGCGGCGCGACGGCGGCGATCGCGCCGGTGACCGCGAGCGACAGGGCTGCCGCGGCGGCTATGATGCGATCATGACACGAGCGGACTGACCATTTCATTGCATCCCTCCAGTGGGGTGGGGGTGCGTGGTGTTCGAGTGGGGGAAGCGAACTCCCGCGTTCTGGACGGCAGAGGCCCGGTGCGGCTGAATGGGTCGGGCCCGGACGCGAAGCGTGTTCCGTACGGATGCGGGCCGGCGCGGTGGGGCACGCGCGGACACCTGAAGCATCGTCAACTCCTGGCGATCGGAATCCTGGTGAGGCGCAGCAGGACGGCGGACGGGGCCGCCGGCAGGGTCACAGTGAGTTCCGCGGTGTCCGGGTGCCAGGCGGCGCGGACCTGGCTGGACGCCGGGTAGAGCACCTCGACGCGGACCTCGGCGCCGGCCAGGTGGGGCAGGCCGAGGTCCCTGACGGCCTCCTCGCCGGAGCGCCGCCAGGCGGTGAGGTAGGTGGCGGCCGGGGAGTGCAGCGCCAGGGCGATCCACGGGTCCTCCCAGCCCGGGAGCCCGAGCGGCCAGGCAGGCAGCGCCTGCGGCAGGTCGGCGCGGATCGACTTGTGGACGGTCACCGCTTCATGGACCAGGTTCCGTGCCTCTGGCGAGAGTTCGGAGATCCGGCCGGAGAGGTGGATGCGGCCGAGGAGCGCGTTGGCCATGGTCAGGGCGACCTCGTCGGGGGAGTCCCCGGGCAGCGGGTAGGCCCAGACGGCGCCCTGCTCGGGCGTGACGGCGGTGGGGGCCGACGCCGCGATCGGTGCGTAGCGCAGCAGGTCCTGCTGGTCGCTGGTGGACTGCAGCTGGAGTCGGGAGAGCAGGGCGTGGTCCATCCGCATGCCGCCGGAGGCGCAGTTCTCGATCACCAGGTCCGGGTGCCGGTCCAGGATGCCGTCGAGCCAGTCGAGTTGGGCGCGGTTGTGGCCGAGCAGGCCGGCCGCCGGTGCCTCTCCCGGGTGTCTGCTGGTGCCGGAGCCCGGGTCGGTGTTGTGGTCGAGCTTGAGGTAGCCGACGCCCCACTCACCGACCAGGCGGTCCACCACCCGGTCCAGGTGGGCGCGGGCGGCCGGGTGGCGCAGGTCGAGATGGTACCGGCCCCCGCCCTCCTCCACCCGCCGTCCGTCGCGGCGGAAGAACGCCTCCTCCGGAAGGGACCCGGCGACCGGGCTGTGCACCCCGACCGCCTCCGGCTCCAGCCACAGGCCGGGTACCATGCCCCGCTCCCGGACGCGCTCCAGGACCTCGTGGATGCCCTTCGGCCCGGGGAAGCGGGAGGCCGACGGCTCCCAGGCGCCGACGGAGCTCCACCAGTTGCCGCCGTCGTCGTACCAGCCGGAGTCGATGACGAAGTACTCCGCGCCGGCCTCGGCGGCGGCGTCGACCAGGGGCAGCAGCTTGGCCGTGGTCGGGTCGCCCATCAGGCAGTTCATGTAGTCGTTGAAGATCACCGGCAGCCGGTGGTGGTCGGGGTGCGGGCGGCGGGTGGCGCGGCGGTACGCGGTGAGGGCGGCGAACGCCGCGTCCGGTCCGCCGTCCGGGCTGAACGCCAGGGCCACGGGCACGGTGCGGAACTCGGCGCCCGGCTCCAGCGGGTGGCGCCAGCCGTGGTCGGCGTCGTTCGGGCCGAACAGCGCCGCGTACGCGGTGTCGTCGCGCACGCCGCACTCCCCGCGCCAGCCGCCGCCGTTGTGCTCGATCTGCCACACCCAGGTACGGCCGGACTCCCGGTCGGTCAGGCCGCCCATCGGCAGGTGGCCGCAGCTGGACCACACGCCCTGGCCGGCCACGACGCGGGTACTGCGGCCGGAGGTGGTGTGGAAGCGGCCACTGCGTTCGGGCGAGGACACGCGCAGCGGCTCGCGCTGCCAGCGGCATTCGGCGAACCAGTCGTTCTCCGCCCACAGCAGGTCCGCGTGGTCCAGATCCATCGGGTGGCCCCCGGTGAGGCAGCCGGCCACGAGCGAGGAGACCGACTCCAGGTGCAGCGTGCGCGGTCCCTCGTTGCGCAGCAGCACCTCGCCGCGCAGCACCGGCAGCCCGTCCGGGGAGCGGTAGACCGCCTCGGCGGTCAGACCGCTCTCCGGGTCGTGGAGTTCGACGGTGAGTACGTGCCAGTCGCCGTCCCGGGTCGCCTGGTGCGTGCGGTGGCGTAACCGTCCGCCGAGGGCGCTGTTGACGAGGTGGCGGCCCGACCAGTAGCGGCCGAGATCCGCAGTCGTCACCTCCACCAGCGGCAGCGGTGCGGCCGGGCGCGGGGTGGTGGTCTTCTCGCCGGGTGCGCCGATGCGGACCAGGCGAGGGGTGCCGTGCTCGCCCAGGGCGATCTCCAGCTCCAGGGCGTCGTGCCCCCAGCGGATCGTCTCGTGCGGGTCGGTCATGGTGGCCTTCCTCGGTGGGACGGATCAACGAGCTTTCACGGCTCTGTTAGCGTTCACACAGTGCGCAGCACGGCGCAGCCGCCGGGCGGCAGCTGGTTCACCGGCCGGTCCGTGAGCAGGTCGTGGCCAGGCTGCGGCAGCGTGACGTCCTCGGTGCGGTGGTTGATCAGCACGTGCCAGCCGCGGCCGTCCGCCGCGTGGCGGGTGACGGCCTCGACGCCGGTCGGCAGG
>NZ_JBFBDY010000539.1:0-4323 GCF_040683475.1 Kitasatospora sp. NPDC093558
GAAGGCAGAACCAGCCCTTGACGACGCGGCGTGGCAACACATCAAGGACCGTCACAGGCCTGGTGGAAAGTTGGTCGACCCCGAGGCGGGGATCTTTACGGGGAAGGAAAAGGCGGTGCGCAAGAGGATCGCCGACACCCTCAAGCGAGGAACCCCCAGGCCGAATACGCCGGACCCAATAACCAATGAGCCTCGATCCGGTCAGATTTATGACTGGGATTTCGGCGATACTGTCGGCACGGCAGGCCCGGCGAATGGAGGCGGAGATCTGACCAGCGTTCGCGTGGTTGTGGATGAGGGTAGGATCAAGACTGCCTTCCCGTTCTAAGTGAATTGAATTCCTGTGAGGAGAGACATGATTCACCTTTCCTTCTCCCTTCCGGAGCCTGCCTCGCCCTGGCATGAGACTTGGGATGACGCCAGGCGAGGAGATCCCTCGGGTATTTCGGAGGGTGACCTCCGTTACCGGTACTTCGGGGTCAACGTCGAGATGATCGTGGACAGCGTGGAGATCATCTCGAAACGGAGGTTTGTGACGCTTGTGGATCTCGCGCTTTCCCTCCGTGGAGTGGCCGAGCGGATCTCCCGTGGGGAGGATGCGGCATTCGACTTCACCGAGAGCGAGGAGATCATCAGCTTTCGTCGGGCCGGCGACAGCATCTCGGTCGGCTCATCAAGGAGGCCGGGGCGGGGGTCGGTCGCTCCCGGAGAGCTGCTGGAGAAGATCTCGGAGTTTCTGAAATCGGCACACTCGCGACTGGTCGAAGAAATTCCTGGATTGGATGAGAATGTGACCGTCCGGAGAATTGCCTCAGGCTTCTTGATTTAACTTCGACCATGCTGGATCGCAAACAGCAGAGGCCGTTCCCGAAGGTCGGCGCCGGGGTTTCGTGTTCATCCTCTGAGGTTGAACGGCTGTGCGTAGGAAGTCCGCCCCGCCGACTTCCTACGCACAGCCCCGTGGACTGGGGGGTAGCTCCTGGCCCGATTCAGGCCTCAGCCTCACGGCGGCCGACGATGCACACCCGTGGTTCTCGAAACCCTGTGGTACAGAAGCCGTTGCTCTATCGATTTCGGTGAGCGTGAGTTCGAGGTGGTCGACTCGGTCGGGTGATCTTCAGGCCGGCCGGGCATGGAAGTGGGGCCTCCCGCACAGCTCGTGGGTGTCGAATCCACGCAAGTTGCCGAAGCACCGTCAATGATCGGTCGGGCCCGCGAATGCGGCGGAGAGGATCCGGTTGACCAGGGCGCGGTCGTTGCCGCCGCCGGTGGTGGGGTTGAAGGAGTACACCAGGCGGCGTCGGAGGTCGCGGGTGGTGAACATGCCGTCGGTGTAGCCGAAGGTGCTGCCAGTCTTGCCCCACACGGTCACGCCGTTGGGGAGGGTCGCGCGCATCAGGCCGGCGGCGTAGTAGGCGCGGCCGTGGCCCGGGTCGTTGTCGGTGCCGCCGAGGTAGGGGACGTCGGGGACGTCGAACAGTTCCGCCTGCTCGGTCGGGGGCAGGAGCCGTCCCCGGAAGAGTGCGGTCAGGAAGTGGTCGAGGTCGGCGGTGGTGGAGATCATGCCGCCGGCGCCGGGGTTCTGTTCGGTGATGTCGGCCAGCTGCGTTCCGCCGTCCGGCCGGGGTACGGCGATGTAGCCGTGGGAGTGGGGGCCGGGGATCGTGATGTCGGTCTCCGGGGCGGTGGTGTCACGCAGGTGCAGCGGTTGCAGGATGCGGGTGGTGATCTCCTGCTGGTAGGTGTGCCCAGTGACGTTCTCGACGAGCATGGCAGCGACGTAGTAGCCGGTGGCTCCGTAGACCTGCAGGGAGCCGGGCTCGGTGAAGGGGCGTTCGTGCCGGACGGCCTTGGCGACGAGTTCTGCGAGCGGGTGGTCGTCGAAGCGGTGCTGGACGATGCCGTCCGGGGTGGTGGGCAGGTCGTCCGAGGTCAGTTCGGGAAGGCTGCTGGTGAAGTTGAGCAGGGTGCGTACGGGGATCGGAGGGTAGCTGTCGGGCAGGATGTCCGGCAGGTAGCGCTGGACGGGCTGGTCGAGGTCGACGCGGTCCTCGGCGGCCAGTTGCAGCACCACGGTGGCGATGAAGGTCTTGGTGACGCTGCCGAGCCGGAACCGGCCATCGGCCGGCACCGGCGCGCCGGTCGTGATGTCGGCGGTGCCGTACGTCCCGGTCCAGTGGCCGTCCGGCCCGCTGATGCGTGCCAGCACGCCCGTGACCCGGTCGGGCGCGCTCGACAGGGCCTGCTGCAACACCTGCGGATCCAGGTCCGGCAACCGGTCGCCGGTGCGGTCGCTGCCAGTGCTGTCGTTGCCGGTGTGGAAGACCGCCGCGGCGGGTCGCGCGATGGGAGCCGCCACCGCCGGGACGGCCGTCCCCTGGGTCACTGCGGTGAGCACCGCGCAGGCGAGCGCGGCCAGCGAAGAAGGCTTGGTAGTCATGCCAACGACGGTGCCGTACAACCGCTGTGCGACTCATCAGGGATCGGCCCCGACAACACCCTGATCAATCCCTGAGTTGCTCTATCGAGTCCGGTGAGCGTGGGTTCGAGGTTGTCGACTCGGTCGGGTGATCTTCAGGCTGGCCGGGCATGGAAGTGGGGCCTCCCGCACAGCTCGTGGGTGTCGAATCCAACCGAGCAACAGGAGGCCCCGGGTGCTGCAGTCTTCCGTCTCGGCGCCGATGTCGTCCAACTCGGCTGCCCTGACGTGTGATTGCCTCGCTCACCGGTTCGGGAATGCCGGGGACCAGCCGGGCTACGGCATGGGCGTGTGACCACACAGAACATCGGGTCAAGCTGCGATTACAGTCAGGGCAGTTCGTCGGCGATCGCGTCGACGAAGAGCGTGAGTTCGGCTCTGGCGGCCGGGTCGGGGACGGCGTCGGGCAATGCCCGTGCCGCGAGGTGGATGTGTTCCCTGATCCGGTCTTCGAGCCAGGTCCGGCCGCCGCATTCCTCGATCAGGGTGGTGACCCGGGTGAGTTGGGCGTGGTCGGGCTCGGTGGTGTCGTCGTAGAAGGCGGCGAGTTGGTCCCGGGCCGGGCCGTGGGATTGGAGGGCGTAGGCCACGAAGGCGCGGCTCTTGCGTTGGCGCAGGTCGGCGAGGGAGTCCTCCAGCGCGTCGCGCGAGCGGCTCCAGACGCCCTCCCAGTCGTCGAAGAAGGCCATCGCCATGCCGGCGTGGTAGCCGAACTTCTCCGTCGCGGCCACCTGTTCGTCCGTGGCTCCGCGCACGAGAGCACCGACCATCGACACACCGGCCGTGGGGAGGGCGATGGTGCGCTCCAGCAGGTCGAGCGAGTTCCGCAGGCTCATGTGGGAGGTGCCCTCGGATTCGAGGTCACGGATCTGGCCCGAGCAGCACTCCCGGATGGCGACGGCGGCGCGGCGGCTCAGTTCGGCCGCGACGTGCGGCTCCTCGTCGGCGAGGAGTTCGAAGGCCAGGCAGTGAAGGGCGACTCCGACGTGGATCGCGGCCGGTACGCCAAAGGCGTTCCACAGGGTCGCGCGGCCCTTGCGCAGCATCTCGCGATCGATGATGTCGTCGTGGATGGTGCCGGCGGCGGACATCAGCGTGCCCGCGACGGCGGCGTTGCGGACGCTGTCCCAGGCCTCCTCGGTGCTGCCCGCGCACAGCAGCGACATCAGCGCGGGGCGTCGGCGGAACCCGATCGGGGTGGTGAGCCGGCCATCTGCGTCGGTCCAGCCGAAGTGGTACTCGGTCATGCGCCGGACGGGCTGGCTGAGCCTGGTCGTCGCTTCGCGCAGCGCGGGCTCCATGTAGGCGATCACCCGGTCGGTGATCTGCTGCGAGGTTCGTACGGTCGGCACGGCGGTCTCCTGCGCGGTGGGCGACGGATCTGGGTGTGGCGGCTCGGGCGAGAGAAGGCGCGGTCGGCGGCAGCCCGTCCGTTACCGGTCGATCACACCCTGCCTTTCCTATGAGGGGCCGTCCTCGGGGATTCCGCAAACCGTCGTGGCGGGGGCGGGGAGGATCTGAGGCTGCCCGGGACCGCGACGTGCGGGCCATCGGCGCAGCGTGATGCGGTAGAGCGTCGAGGCTTGGCGCAGGAAGACGATTTCGCTGGCGCGGAGGTAGGTGCGGTACCGGTGGTAGGTGTCGGGGCCCACGAGCAGTTGGGCTTGTTGCCGGGCCTGGAACAGCCGGGCGGACCAGCCGTGCAGAGTGCGCGCGTAGTCTGCGCCGTCCTCGCGCAGCCGGGTGACCGCGAAGTACGGCTCGCACGCCGTGGCGATCTCGGACAACCGTGGCAGCGCCGATCCGGGGAAGACCTCGCGGGCGAAGAAGTCGGGTCCGGACTC
>NZ_JBFBDY010000540.1:0-4316 GCF_040683475.1 Kitasatospora sp. NPDC093558
TACGCGCTGGTCGCCCCGGCCGCGCCGGGCCCGGCGGACCAGGGGACCCCGGCGGCCGGGGAGGGGCGGCTGCAGGGCGCGGCCAGGCGCTCGGCGCGGCGGCTCGGCGGGCTGCTGCGCAAGGCCGCCGACACCCTGGACCGCGGCGACGTCGACACCGTCACGATGCCCGTCGTCGGGGCCGGCGGCGCGCTGCACAAGCCGCCGCTGTTCCGCATGCTGCCCGCCGCGCTGCGGGCGGTGCGGCGGCAGGCCCGGCCGCGCTCGGCGGTGTTCCAGCACGCCGTCCGGCTCGCCGGGGTGGTCACGGCCGCGTACGTGCTGGCGCGGGCCGCCGGGTTCGAGCACGGGTACTGGGCGCCGATGACCGCCGCCATGGTCATGCGGCCGGACTTCGCCCAGACCTACAGCCGGGGCGTCGCGCGGCTCGCCGGGACGGTCGTCGGGGTCGCCGTCTCGACCCTGGTGGTGCAGCTGGCGCACCCGGGCGAGTGGGTGCTCGCCGCGCTCGCGGTGCTCTGCGTCGGCGGGGCGTACCTGACGCTGCGGACCGGGTACGCGCTGATGACCGTCGGGATCTCGTCGTACGTCGTCTTCCTGCTCGGGCTGCAGCAGGGCGACCCGCTGACGACCGCCTTCGAACGGGTCGGGCTGACCCTGCTCGGAGGGTCCGTCGCGCTCGTCACGTACGCGCTGTTCCCGACCTGGCAGACCGCCAGGCTCGGCGAGCGGCTCGCGGAGTGGCTGGCCGCCGCCGGGCGGTACGCGGCGGCGGTGATCGCCTGCTACGAGGACCCGGCGGCGCCGCGCGGACGGGACGTGCGGGCGGCGCTGCTGGACTCGCGGGAGGCGCGGTCCGAACTGCTGCAGGCGATGGAGCGGGCCGACGCCGAACCGGGACGGCACGAGTCCGGGCTGCCCGGGGTGAGCCGGCGCCGGATCGACCGGGCCCGGGCCGCCGTCGGGCGCCTCGGGCGGGCGGCCGTCCTGCTGGAGGGGCACCTGCCGGCGGCGGACGCCGAGCCGGTGCCGGGGGCGGCCGGGTTCGCGGAGGAGTTGCGGCTCGGGACGGCGCTCGCGGCGGGGGCGCTGCTGACGGGGCGGGCGGTGGACTTCGGCGAGGTGCGGGCCGCGCAGGCGCGGCTGGAGGAGCGGCTGGCGGCTGTGCCGGAGGGGGTGCAGCGGGACGTGTTGTGGGCGGGGGTACGGCTGCTGATGCAGGCGCTGAAGGACCTGGAGCGGGCTTTGCGGGGGCGGGAGGACGTGAAGTGAGGGTCGGCGGGTCCGGCGGGTGCGCCGGTCGGCTTCGACGAGGTGATCGCGGCTGCCGGGCGCCCCGGTGAGTCCGCGGAAGGCGGGGTGGGAGCATGAATGACGTGGACGACGACGTGGTGCGGGGCTGGCGGGCGGTGGAGCGGGAGCCGGGGACGGTCCTGCTGGACGGGTTTCACCCGCTGAAGCACGCGCTGCGCTTCGGCGGGGAGGTCCGGCGGGTGCTGACCGCCGACCGGGCCGCGCTGCTGGCGCTCGCCGCCGAACTGGCCGACGACGTCGGCCCCGCGCTGGCCGCGCTCGCGGTGGAGGTGCCGGAGCCCGCGCTGCGGACGCTGGTGCCCCGGCTGCACCCGACCGGGGTGATCGCGCTGGCCGTGCGGCCGTCCGCCGACGCCAACCGGGCCGCGCTCGGGCACCGGCCGCGCAGGGCGCCGGTCGTGCTGCTGGAGAACCCGCGCAACCTGGGCAACGTCGGCGCGGTGATCCGGCTCGCGGCGGGCTTCGGCGCCACCGGCGTCGTCACCACCGGCGACCTGGACCCCTGGCACCCCACCGTGGTGCGGGGCAGCGCCGGCCTGCACTTCGCGACCGCGGTCGAGCGGCTGGCCCTGCCGGAGCTGCCCGCCGGGCCGCTCTACGTGCTGGACCCGGAGGGCGCGGACATCCGCACGCTGGACTTCCCGGACGACGCGCTGCTGGCGTTCGGCACCGAGCGGCACGGCGTCTCGGCGGAGCTCAAGGCGCGGGCGGACCACCTGGTCGCGGTGCCGATGCAGCCGGGGGTGTCCAGCTTCAACCTCGCGACGAGCGTCGCGATGGGGCTCTTCCACTGGATGTCGGGGCGCCGCCCGATGGAAGGTCAGGAGAACAGCCGGCGCCACGTCTCCGGTCCCGGATAGCCGTCGGCGTCGGCGCCGCTCCAGCCCTGGGCCTGCTGGAACGCCTGGACGTTGGCGCGGTCGCTCTCGCTCCACTGCGGTCCGGGGCCGACGCCGTAGGCGGCGCCGTAGCCCTTGCGGACGAGCTGCTCGCCGAGCTGGCGGACGTAGTCGTTGTCCGCGCCCGGACCGAACTTGTCGGCGCCCGGGAACGCGGGTGCGCCGGTCGCGGGCGGGGGCGGCAGCGGGGTGCCGGCGTCGATGTTCCGGCCCTTGCCGTTGACCAGGTAGTCCCAGGTGTCCTTGCCCGGGAGGCCGTCGGCCTCGGCGCCGCGCCAGCCCTGGGCGAGCTGGAAGGCCTCGGTGGCCCTGCGGTCGGCCTCGCCCCACTGCGGTCCCGGGCCCTCGGCGTAGAACCGGGCGCCGCCGCGCTGCACGAGCATCCGGCCGAGCCTGGTGACGTACGCGTTGTTCGCGCCGGGGCCGAACGCGTCGGCGCCGGGGAAGGCCGTCGAGGGGGCGCCGTCGCTGCTGGCGTCGGAGAGGCCGGCGTAGCGGTACGGGACGTACGCGCCGGAGTTGTTCCAGTACGCGTACGGCGTGCTGCGCTTCGTCGTGCCGGGGGCGGTCTGCTCGTAGGCGAGGTAGCGGGTGCGGGTGGAGTCGGTCCAGCCGCCGAAGATCGTCGCGTGCGAACCGGCCTGCGGGTTGGCCGAGTTGTTGTAGATCAGGACGTCGCCCGGCTGGAGGTCGGCCTTGCCGATCCGCTCGGCGAAGCCCGGCAGGGTCCAGGTGGTCTGGCTGGTGCCCAGGCCCCAGGCCATCGAGACGAAGCCGGAGCAGTCCTGGCGGTAGCCGTCCGACCAGTAGCGGCCCATGCTGTACGGCACCTGCTGGTCGACCCAGCTCTGCGCGCGCTGGATGATCTGGGCCCTCGTCACCGGCTGGACGAGGGCGCGCGGGGCGACTGCGCCGGTGTCGCCGCCGTCCTCGCCGTAGGGGCCGCTGACGTCGCCCTGGGGGTTCTGCGGGGTCTGGGTGTTGCTGCCGCCGCCCGGGTTGGGCCCCGGGCCGGGGGCTGGGGCGGCGACGGCCGCCGTGGCCGCCGCCGCGCCCCCGCCGATCGCGGTGCCGACGGCGGCCACCAGGACCGCCGCCCGGCGGCGGACGCTGCGGGCCGCGGGGTGCCCGCCCGCGTGGACCGGGGCGGCGTGCAGCCGGGCCCGGCGGCGGGCGTTGCAGCCCCCGCATATGCAGTCGTCGCCGGGTTCGACCTCGACGAACTCCAGCAGCGGGGACAGGTGGTCGGTACCGGTCACGGTCCACCTCTTCCTGGTCGGTCTGACGGTGCGGCAGGACCGACCTTCCCGGCCGGTTCCGCGTGCCGTCCGGACCAACGTCCCAAAGCGGGCGGGCCGGGGCGCGGCGGGTTGGGCCGCGCGGGTGACGGCCGTTCGGCGGCCCGGGCGTGGCGCGGGTGGGGGCGGGAGGGTAGTGCCGGTACGAACGCTGATGCCGGGTCGGCTAGCCGGCGGGGTGCGGGTTGGCCGGCGAGTACTCGGGATCGGTCCAGGTCAGTGGGGTGGCGTCGGCGAGTTCGACGACGCCGGTGACGGTCAGTTCGACCATCCGCTGGGCGCCGGGCACGCCCGCGCGGGCCTCCGGGGACCAGTCGGTACGGGCCTCGCCGGTGACGAGGAGGGCGCCGCCGGTCTCCCAGTCGGGCAGGAGGAGGCCGGCGCGCGGGTCGAGCTCCAGGTTCCCGAGGGTCAGGAACATGCTGTTGCCCTGGTACTCGGGCCAGACCAGCCGGTCGGGGGCGGCGGCCCGCAGGAAGCCGGGGAAGCCGCCCCGGTGGGAGGCGTCCACGCTGCCGTCCGGGCCGACGGTGGCGACGAAGAACGTGTCGGCGGTGGCGGCCGTCAGCTGCTGCGCGGTGGAGAGCGTCCGCCCGGCGGCGACCGCGCGCGGGGCGCCGGCGGACGGACGGTCGAGCGGGGTGCGGCGCTGGATGTACTTCGGGCAGTTGGAGACCACCTGCTCGGTGGTGATCACCAGGCCGCCCCGGCCGTCGGGCACCGAGCGGCCGTTGAGCCGCATCCGGCGCCGGCCGGCCGGGTCGAGCGCGATCGTGCCGACCCGGGCGGGGCCGGCCAGGGCGGC
>NZ_JBFBDY010000541.1:0-4313 GCF_040683475.1 Kitasatospora sp. NPDC093558
CGGTCGGTCCTGCCCACGAAAGGAGAACGGCTTGCGGGTCGCGCTGTTCGCCACCTGCGTCAACCACGCACTGGTCCCCAGCCCGGCGATCGCCACCGTCCGGGTGCTCGAACGGCTGGGCGTGACGGTGGACTTCCCGCCCGAGCAGAGCTGCTGCGGGCAGCCGCCGTACGACACCGGCCACCGGCAGGCCGGCGAGCCGCTGGTGCACCGGACCGCCAAGGCCTTCGCCGACTACGACCACGTCGTGACGCCCTCCGGCTCCTGCGCGGCCATGGTCCGCGACAACTACCCCCGGCTCGGCGCCACGGCCGCCGCCGGGGGCCGAACAGCTCACAACCCCTGGCGCGCGGCGTGAACGGCGTGTCCCCGAGCGTGCCGGGCCTCACGCCGGCCTGAGCTCCAGCGTGCAGCACTTCGCCCCGCCGCCGCCCTTGAGCAGCTCCGAGACGTCGACCGGGACCGGCTCGAAACCCTCGTCGGCGAGCCGGCCCGCCAGGGTCTTCGCCGCCTCCGGCAGGAGCACCCGGCGTCCGTCCGAGACGGCGTTCAGGCCGAACACCTCCGCGTCGGCCCGGTCGGCGAGGATCGCGTCGGGGTACAGGGCGCGCAGCGTGGCCCGGCTGTCGGCGTCGAAGGCCTCCGGGTAGTACATGACCTGGTCGTCGTCCAGGACGGCCAGCGCCGTGTCCAGGTGGTAGAACCGCGGGTCGACCAGGGTGAGCGTGGTCACCGGGACGCCGAACAGCTCGCCCGCCTCGGCGTGCGCGGCGCGCGAGGTGCGGAAGCCGGTGCCGGCCAGCACCCTGCGGCCGGCCACCAGGTGGTCGCCCTCGCCCTCGTTGACGTGCCCGGCGCGGCGCACCTCGGCGTAGCCGCGGTCGCGGAACCAGTCCTGGTAGGCGGAGGACTCGGGGGCGCGCTCGGGGTAGCGGAAGGTGGCGACCAGGGCCCGGCCGTCCAGGACGGTCGCGCCGTTGGCGGCGTACACCATGTCGGGCAGGCCGGGCACCGGCTCGATCAGCTCGACGGTGTGGCCGAGGCGGCGGTAGAGCCAGTACAGGCGCTCCCACTGGCGGATCGCGAGCGCGGTGTCGGTGGGCTGGGCCGGGTCCATCCAGGGGTTGATCGCGTAGTCCACGGTGAAGTACGTCGGCCGGCACATCAGGTAGCGCCGCGGCCGGGCGGTGCGCTCCGGGGTCTGACGGGGCATGTCTCTACCGTCCTTGAACAGCAAGGGTGTTCGGGTCGAGTTGCGGCTGCCCAGGCAACACCGTCCGCACACCCGCGCAGCCGTACCCGCCGGGCGCACTCCCCCGCGCAACCGGCGCGAGCCCCGGCGCACACGCACAAGCGGAAGGGGGCGGCCTTCTTGTGCCGTCCTCGTGTCGTCCGAACGCGGCCGATCTCCAGGGCTTTTGCGGACGTGGCCGATGTCACGTCCGGATAAGGGTCACCTACGGTGGCGTAGGTCACTTGATGAGGTGAACTATCTTCTTCATGCCGAATCTCCAGGAGACCCTTGACATCAGTTCGTATGCCGCCCTCGGCGACAGCTTCACCGAGGGCCTGAACGACCCCGGGCTCGACGGCGCCTTCTTCGGCTGGGCCGACCGCCTGGCGGGGATGCTCGCGGTGAGCAAGCCCAAGGGCGAGTTCCGCTACGCCAACCTCGCCGTCCGCGGGCGGCTGCTGGACCAGATCGCCGCCGAGCAGGTGCCCGAGGTCCGCCGCCTCCAGCCCGACCTCGTCACCTTCTGCGCCGGCGGCAACGACATCCTGCGCCCCGGCAGCGACCCGGACGAGGTGGCCGAGCGCTTCGAGCGGGCCGTCGCCCAACTCGCCGACTCCGCGGGCACGGTGCTCATCTGCACCGGCTTCGACACCAAGGACGTCCCGCTGCTCAAGCACCTGCGCGGCAAGATCGCCACGTACAACGGGCACATGCGCGCCGTCGCCGACCGGCACGGCTGCAAGGTCGCCGACCTGTGGTCGCTGCGCTCGGTGCACGACCGCCGCGCCTGGAGCGAGGACCGGCTGCACCTGTCCCCCGAGGGCCACCAGCGGGTCGCCCTGCTGGCCGCCAACTCGCTCGGGCTGCGCACCGACGAGGACCCGCAGGCGCCGTGGCCGGCCGCGCCGCACCTGACCGCCGCCGACCAGCGGCGCGAGAACATCCAGTGGGCCCGCGAGTTCCTGATCCCGTGGGTCGGCCGGCGCCTGCGCGGCGAGTCCTCGGGCGACAACGTCGAGCCCAAGCGCCCGGACCTGATGCCGCTCTGATCGACCCTCAGCTCTTGATGTGACGTCAAATCCCGTGTGACCGCGGCGCTGTGGCCTCCCGAGGCCGCAGCACCCGGTGCACGGCGTACGCCGACGCGGCACCGACCAGGTACCAGAACAGGTCGGGCGGGTTGAACGTCGAGCCGAGGACCAGCCGGGCGAGCGTGCTGCGCCGCCCGAGGTCGTCCGGCACGCCGGTGATCTGGAAGAACTCCACCGCCCAGCTCAGCGCCGCCGCCACGGCAGCAGCGCGGGCCGGGCGCACCCGGGGCGCCACGAGCACCACCAGCGCGTACACCAGCACGGTGTAGAGGGCGTCCCCCGCGTACTTGGCGAACTGCCCGCCGGCCAGCGCCCGGACACCCAGTCCGGCCGCCACCGTGACGCCCGCCGCCACCACTGCCACCGCCCGCACCCGCAGGCTCCCCCGTAGATCGCTCACCCGGTCGATACTACGTGCTGGAACCATCGGTTCCGCTCGAACGTCACTCCACCTGCAGGCCGTTCGCGCAGGTCGCCGGGCGGGGGGAGCTGACATAAAGGCGGGGGACCGATGGTGACGCAGGCGGCGCAGACCGGTGAGACGGCGCCCGGGACGGAGCGTTCGGCGCGACGCTTCGCCGTCCCCGGGTTCGCCCGGCACCACGACACCCGCGCCCGCGAGCGCGGCAAGGCGCTGCGCGGACGGGCGCCGCGCGAGGGGCACGCGCTCGTCGCCCCCGCGGCCGACCGGCCGACCGCCGTCGAGGCCCTGGAGACCTCCAACGCCGGCCGGCTCGGCGGCCTGGTCCCGATCCGGGTCGGCCGGATGGCGGCCACCCCGTTCGCCTTCCTGCGCGGCTCGGCCGGGCTGATGGCCGCCGACCTCGTGGGCACGCCGGTCACCGGCGTCACCGCCCAGCTGTGCGGCGACGCGCACGCCGCCAACTTCGGCCTCTACGGCGACGCCCGTGGCCAACTCGTGATAGACATCAACGACTTCGACGAGACCGTGCCCGGCCCCTGGGAGTGGGACCTCAAGCGGCTGGCCACCAGCCTGGTGCTGGCCGGACGCGAGACCGGCGCGAGCGAGACCACCGCCCGCCAGGCCGCCGCCCACGTGGCCGGCGCCTACCGCCGCACGATGCGCACGCTCGCCAAGCTGCCCGCGCTCGACGCCTGGAACGCCGTCGCCGACGAACAGCTGGTCTCCTTCGCCGAGGCGCACGACCTCACCGACGTCCTGCGCAAGGTCGGTGCCAAGGCGCTCGGCAACACCAGCGCGCGGTTCGCCGCCAAGAGCACCGTCCGCGAGGCGGACGGCAGTTGGCGCTTCACCTCCGCTCCCCCGGTGCTCACCGAGCTGCCGTACGCACTCGCCGCGGCCGTCGCCGAGTCGCTCGGCCCGTACGTCGACACCGTGCCCGCCGAGGTGCGCACGCTGCTCGCCCGCCACCGCGTGCACGACGTCGCGTTCCGGGTGGTCGGCACCGGCAGCGTCGGCACCCGCTCGTACGTCGTGCTGCTCACCGACCACCGGGACCAGCCGCTCGTGCTCCAGGTCAAGGAGGCCCGCCCGTCTGCGCTGCTGCCCCACCTGGCCCGTGCGGGCTTCGCCGTCACGGACGCGGACCCGCACGAGGGCCGCCGGGTGGTGCTCGGCCAGAAGCACATGCAGGTGGTCAGCGACACCCTGCTCGGCTGGACCACGGTGCACGGACGGCCCTTCCAGGTGCGGCAGTTCCGCAACCGCAAGGGCAGCGTCGACCCGGCCGCGCTGCTGCCCGCCCAGCTCGACGACTACGCCCGCATCACCGGCGCGCTGCTCGCCCGGGCCCACGCGCACACCGCCGACCCGGGCGTGCTGGCCGGCTACTGCGGCAAGAGCGAGGCGCTGGACGAGGCGGTCGCCGGCTTCGCGGTCGCGTACGCGGACCGCACCGAGGCGGACCACACGGACCTGGTGGCGGCGGTGCGCAGCGGGCGGCTGCCGTCGGAGCCGGGGGTCTGAGCGGGTCTGATCGGGGAGCCCGGTGCGGGGAGTTCTGAGC
>NZ_JBFBDY010000542.1:0-4280 GCF_040683475.1 Kitasatospora sp. NPDC093558
GCCGCCGCGCGGGGGGGGCACCGGGGCTGCACGCCCGCGGCGTGCGGGGGGGGGGGCGCCCCCCCGGGGGGGGCGGCCCGCCCCTCCTCGCTTACAGGTCGCCGTCGCCGCGGGGCGGCAGAGCGGTCAGGGTCGCTATCGCGTTCCACAGCGTGGACGCCTGCTTCTTGGCGTTCGTCGCCGTGCCGCTCGCCGTCACGGCGTTCTTGTAGTGCTGGTTGTCCTGCTTGCCGCACGCGCCGGGGGCCTGCGAGTCCGAGGCCCAGGCCGCGTACTCGTCGTCCGCCTGCGCCGAGGCCGTCCAGGCCGCGTTGAGCTGCTCGACCAGCTGCGGGCCGCCGGGCAGCTTGTCGGTCTTCAGCTGGCCGAGCTTGGTCTGCAGCTCGCGCCGCTTGCCGGCCGCGGCGGTCAGCGCCTGCTGCGACTCCGGCAGCTGGTTGCACTTCTGCACGGCGCCGACCGCGTTCACGACGGCCGAGCGGCTGTCGCTCGCGGTGCCCAGCAGGTCCGACAGCGGCTGCGCCTGCGCCTTGACCTCGGGGTCGACGGAGGCCGCCGAGCCGCTCGCGGTCGCCGGGCCCGTCGAGGCGCTGCCGGCCGTGGCCACCGGCGGGGTCTTCTTCTTGTCGCCGCCCGTGTCGTCGCCGCCGCTCATCAGCACGGCGACGAGGATCCCGGCCGCGGCGCAGCCGGCCACCACACCGCCGATGATCAGCTTCGAGGACGGGCGCCCGCCGCCGCGCTCCTCGTGGACCGGCACGGCGGCGGTCTGGTACTCGGCGCCGGAGTAGTCGGGCCGGCCGGGCTGCTGCACCGGCTGCGGGTGGGCGGCCGGGTAGCCCTGGTGGCCGGGGTAGCCCTGGTCCGGCTGCTGCGGGTAGCCGGGGGCCTGCTGCGGGTAACCGGGGGTGGCCGGGTAGCCGCCGGCGTGCGGGTCCGCGGTCGGGTACGGCGGGAGGTGCTGGGTCTCCGGCGCGGGGGCGCCCTGCTGGTAGCCCTGGACGCCGGGGGCCGGGGCGCCGGCCCACGGCCCGCCCTGGGCCGGCATGGCCTGCGTCGGCAGCGCGTGCGCGCCCTCGCCCAGGTACTCCGGCTGCCCGGACGGCTGCCCCACCGGCGGCATCTGCTGGCCCGGCTGGGCACCCTGCGGGCCCTGCGGCAGGCCGGGCTGGGCGCCCTGCTGCTGGGCGGGCTCCGGGCGGAACAGGTCGTCCAGGTTGAAGTCACCCGAGTTGGGGTACGAGCGGCGCTGGCTCAACGCGATTCCTCACCTGTGCACGACCGCGCGCTGACGGCGGACCACATCTCGTCGGTTCTTGGGAGCATCACAGTTCCTTGGACGTCGCGCCCACGCTACCGGTTCGCCTCACCGGGTGACCACGTGGGCGGGACATCACACCTGCTCCCCCGCGGGGGCCGATCCGCTCAGGCGGCCTCCGCGTCCGCCCTGGCGTGGAACTCGCGGACCACCCGCTGCTCCCGGTAGGGCTCCAGCCGGCGCCGGAACTCGTCCAGGTACTCCACGCCCCGGTTGGAGCGCAGCCCGCTCAGCAGCCGGACCGCCTGCGCGCCCGTCTCGCAGGCGCGCTCCAGGTCCCGCTGCTGCAGCTGCGCCGTGGCCAGCAGGACCAGGTCCACCGCGCGGCGGCGCACCCGCGTCGGCGGGTGCAGGTCGAGCGCCCGGCGGGCGTAGTGCTCGGCCTGGCCGGCCTGCTCGAGGTCCCGGTGGCAGTGGGCGAGCTCGTCGGCGAGGTAGGCGTCGTCGAAGTGGACGATCCAGTCCGGATCGTCCTCCGGGCGGCGCTTCTCCATCATCTCCAGCGCCTTGGCCGCGACCGCCTCGCACGAGCGGGCGTCCCCGAGCAGCGCGTGGCCGCGGGCCTCGGCGGCGTAGAACATCGCCATCGCCGTCGGGGTGGCCACCGTCCGCGCGCCCTCCTGCGCGGCGCGGGCGAGCTGGGCGATCTCGCGCGGATTGCCCAGCGTCGCCGCGAGGTGGCTCATCGAGGCCGCGAGGACGTAGCCGCCGTAGCCGCGGTCGTCCGCCGCCTGCGCGAGGCGCAGCGCCTGGATGTAGTAGCGCTGGGCGAGCCCGGGCTGTCCGGTGTCCACCGCCATGTAGCCGGCCAGCTCGGTCAACCTGGCGACCGCGGCGAAGAGTTGGCGTCCGGTCTCCTCGCGGTAGGCGCCGCCGAGCAGGCCGGAGACCACCGAGTTGAGGTAGTGGACGACCACCGGGCGCACGTGCCCGCTGCCGAAGCGGTGGTCCAGGTCCACCAGCATCGTCGTGGTGGCCTTGATCGCCGCGACGTCCGTCGGGCCGACCCGCGGGCCGCCGGCGCGCGCGACGACCGGGTCCGGCGGGGTGATCAGCCAGTCCCGGCTGGGCTCGACGAGGGCGGAGGCGGCGACCGTCGCCCCGGTCAGGAAGTCGCGCCGGCCGACGTCGCTGCGCCAGAGCTCGCAGACCTGCTCCAGCGCCGCGTTCAGGGTGGGTGCGAACTGCAGCCCGATGCCGGAGCTGAGGTTCTTGCCGTCCGCCATGCCGATCTCCTCGACCGACACGCTGCGGCCGAGTTTGCGGCCCAGGGCCTCGGCGATCACCGCCGGGGCCTGTCCGCGCGGCTGCTGGCCGCGCAGCCACCGGGCGACGGAGGTCTTGTCGTAGCGCAGGTCCAGACCGTGCTCGGCGCCGCAGAGGTTGACTCTCCGGGCCAGGCCGGCGTTGGAGCAGCTGGCCTCCTGGATCAGTTGCTGCAGACGCTCGTTGGGCTGTCGTGCGACGAGTGGTCTCGCGGCCATTGGGCTTCGCCTCCCCACACCCTCCGGTCCCGGCCGGCGGGCGACGATTCTGCTGATCTGTTGCCGACTGTCCGACCGTCCAAGGAATCTGACACCAGGTTAGCGATCAGCAACGCCAGCGGGATACCCACGGTGACGAACCGCACCCCCCACGCGCCCTGGGAAATGCTCCCGTGCGCCCCCTCTGCGCCCGCCCCCGCCCGTGCCAACTCGCTTGAGTCACCGGTTCGGGTGACATTGCCATCATGCGCCCATCCGGGCACCGCGGGGCCGTAACCAGGCTCACACACGGTAGTTGAGCAGCGCGTGGAAGACATCCCCGACTCCCCCGACCAGGGCAACGACGCCGGACTGCCCCCGCTGCTCATCGAAGCCGTCAGCTACGCCGAGAACCGCCACTGGGAGGTCGCCCCGGGCGCCTGGCTGATCGACGGCGACGGGCCCGCCCGCTGCTCCTGCGGCGATCCGCGCTGCCCGCTGCCCGGCGCCCATCCGCTGGACGCGGACTGGGCCCGCAAGGCGAGCGCCGGGCCGGGGGCGGTGCGGCGCTGGTGGACCGAGCGGCCGCAGGCCTCCATCCTGCTGCCCACCGGCCGTTCCTTCGACGTCCTGGACGTCCCGGAGGTGGCCGGCTGCCTGGCGCTGGCCCGGATGGAGCGGCAGGACCTCCAGCTCGGCCCGGTGGTGGCCGTTCCCGCCTCGCCCGGCCGGATCGGGCGCCGGCTGCACTTCCTGGTGCTGCCCGGGGTCGCGGCCAAGCTGCCGGAGATGCTCCGCAAGCTCGGCTGGCCGCCCGGCCGGCTCGACCTGGTCGCCCGCGGCGAGGGGGACTGGACGGTCGCCCCGCCGTCCCGGGTCGGCAGCACCGGGTACGCCCAGTGGGCCCGCTCGCCCTCGGCACTCAACCGCTGGCTGCCGGACGCGGCGGAGCTCATCAGCCCGCTGGCGTACGCGTGCGGGCGCGAGGCCCCCTCGGCCCGCTCGCAGAGCGCCCAGCCGGCGGCGGTGCACTGAGCGGTCGCGTACCGGAGGGAAGTCCGCCGGGCCGTTCGGCCGTACCGGATTCACCCTCCCCCGGACAGCCGCCCTCCGCCTATCGGGTGAGGGCGTGCGCCGCGCGACACAACGCGCGCGAGTGACGGGCCTTGTCTCCCACCGGAGACAGGGCCCGTCATACGCATGTGCGGATAAAGCCTCGGTGTACCCGCTGGTCAACCGGACAAGCCCCTCGTACGAGTGACAGCGCTCAAGGATTGCCATGATCGGCCGAGGGGAGGATTTGCGGTGCGAGGGGACGCCGGAAGGGACGCTCGGACGGGGAAGCCGGGCGGGGCGGTACGGAGGGGAAGCGGGAGGGACCGGGAGGGACGGAGGGGACGGGAGGGAAGAGGGGGACCGGGGAGGACGGAAGGGCCCGCTGCACGGGGAGCAGCGGGCCCTCTTCGTCGGTTCGTGTCCGGCGTCGTCGCGCGGCCAGA
>NZ_JBFBDY010000543.1:0-4268 GCF_040683475.1 Kitasatospora sp. NPDC093558
GGCTCGGCGGTGACGAGGAGGTCGAGCTGCTCCTCCGTCGCCGCGAGGAGCAGCAGCCGCCCGCCCGGTGCCAGGAGGCGGACGAGCTCGGCGACGGTGGCGTCCGGGTCGCCGGAGCCGCCGGCGACGATGACGTCGAACCGGCCGC
The DNA here is from genome assembly GCF_040683475.1 of Kitasatospora sp. NPDC093558. Lineage (NCBI taxonomy): Bacteria > Bacillati > Actinomycetota > Actinomycetes > Kitasatosporales > Streptomycetaceae > Kitasatospora > Kitasatospora sp. NPDC093558. Next base: position 149 of record NZ_JBFBDY010000543.1, read on the forward strand.
CGTCGGGCAGCGGGTGGTGCTCGATGACCTGGCGGGGGCGGGCGGACAGGGCGCGGGCGATCGCCGTGTCGGTGCCGTCGCCGTCGCTGAGCTCCAGGACCCGCAGCGGCGCGGCCCCGTCGTGCGCCTCGGCCATGCCGCGGACGAGCGAGCCGAGCGCCGCGCCGAAGTACCCGCGGGCGGCGGCCCAGCGGACCGGGGGGATGGCCGGGCGGGGCGGCTCCTGGCCGGTGATCCGGCGGGGCAGGCGCAGGGCGGCGCGCCGGACCCGGTCGAGGGCGGCGGCCGGGCCGAGGCCGTCGGCCCAGGCGTCGGCGGCCGGGCGCCAGCGATCGCGGACGTCGGCGGCGGCGAGCGGCGGGACGCCGAAGTGGCTGTCGCCGTGGCGGGCCGTCAGGCCGTGCCGGGCGAGGGCGTCGAGCCAGCGCCGCACCTGGGGGCGGTAGGCGGGGGTGACGACGACGGTGTCGAGGATCTCGGCCTCGGTGTGGCCGGTGGCGGGGTCGGTGAGGACGCCGTACTGCTGGAGGGTCAGCAGGAGCGAGTCGAGGACGGCGCGGTCGAGGTGCGCGCCGAACTCGCGGAGCTGTTCGGCGGTGATGCCGAAGGCGTGCTTCCAGGCGGCGGTCGCGGCGGTGTCGACGGCGGCGCGCAGCCGGTGCTCGGCGGCCTCGGCGTCGCTGTGCGGCTCGCGCAGGTGGGCGACGACGGCGCCGAGCGCGTCGACGGCGGCGTAGACGTCGTCCTGCCGGGGCTCGGGTCCGACGTGCAGGACGAGGCGCAGCGCGGATAGGTCGTGGGCGGCGAGGCCGGGCACGCGGGTGAGGCGCCAGAGCAGGTCGGAGGGCAGCGTGAGGTGGGTGGTGCCGGCGGCGGCGAGGGCGGCGAGCTGGTCCTCGGGGCGCTGGTCGGGGTCGGCGCAGTGGACGGTGCCGCCGGCCAGGAGGGTGGCGAGGGCGAGTTCGACGGCGAGGTCGGTCGCCGGGTGGAGCAGGGTGTGCCGGATCGGTCTCGGGCCGAGGACGCCCGCCCAGTGCCGCAGCCGCTGCTCGGTGGCGCGGGCGGTGCTCGCGGGCAGCGTGGAGTGCGCGGCGACCTTCGCGGCGACGGCCCCGGGCAGTCCGCCGGGCGGGGAGACGCCGAGCAGCAGGCCGATGCCGCTGATCGAGCGGCCGCCGGCGACGACGGCGGGCCGGTCGCCGAGTTCGCGCAGCGCGCTGACCAGGGCGGGAGAGGTGGGCAAGGTGATCACTCCGGGTGGCAGGGTAAGCCGGACTACTGAACCATGCGGGGGAGCCGGGAGTAGCCGCATCCGGGTAAAAATTCGTAATGATTTTCATATCAGCTCGTCAATTAGCTCCCGAAAATGTGGCTTCGGTCCCGGAAATGTCGCCGTGAACGGGCCGGAACCGGGCAATCCGGATGGGCTTCCCGCAGGCGGCCCGATGCCTTGACACCCGCTGCGCGTCCTGGATTACTGGCCCTGGAGTCAGCCCGTCCGAACGATCGGTTGGCCGTGGCCCGAGGGGCCCGGTCGACCTGCGAAGGAGCGACGATGACCAGGAGCGCGCCCGGCACGTCCGGAGGGCCCGCCGGCCCGGAGCGCCTCGGCGAGCCCGTCCCGCCCGGGCTGCTGGACGCCGGCGAGCGCATGTCGGTCGACGAGCTGCGCGCCCACCAGCTCGACCGCCTCCGGGCGACCCTGCGGCACGCGTACGACAACGTCGAGCCGTACCGCCGCAAGTTCGACGCTGCCGGGGTCGGGCCCGAGGACTGCCGCAGCCTCGCGGACCTCGCCCGCTTCCCCTTCACCACCAAGGCCGACCTGCGCGAGGGCTACCCGTTCGGCCTGTTCGCGGTGCCGATGGAGCAGGTCCGCCGGATCCACGCCTCCAGCGGCACCACCGGGCGCCCGACCGTCGTCGGCTACACCGAGAACGACCTGTCGATGTGGGCCGACGTGATGGCCCGCTCGATCCGCGCGGCCGGCGGCCGGGCCGGCGACAAGGTGCACATCGCGTACGGCTACGGGCTGTTCACCGGCGGGCTCGGCGCGCACTACGGCGCCGAGCGGGCTGGCTGCACGGTGATCCCGGCGTCCGGCGGCATGACGGCGCGGCAGGTGCAGATCATCCAGGACTTCCGGCCCGAGATCATCATGGTCACCCCGTCCTACATGCTCACGCTGCTGGACGAGTTCGAGAAGCAGGGGATCGACCCGCGGAGCACCTCGCTGCGGATCGGGATCTTCGGCGCGGAGCCGTGGACGGAGGAGATGCGGCGCGAGATCGAGGAGCGGCTCGACCTGCACGCCGTCGACATCTACGGGCTGTCCGAGGTGGTCGGCCCCGGCATCGCGCAGGAGTGCGTGGAGACCAAGGACGGGCTGCACGTCTGGGAGGACCACTTCTACCCGGAGATCGTCGACCCGCTCACTGATGAGGTGCTGGCGGAGGGGGAGGGCGGCGAGCTGGTCTTCACCTCGCTCACCAAGGAGGCGCTGCCGGTCATCCGCTACCGCACGCGCGACCTCAGCCGGCTGCTGCCGGGCACCGCGCGGCCGGCCTTCCGGCGGATGGAGAAGGTCACCGGGCGCAGCGACGACATGATCATCCTGCGCGGGGTGAACGTCTTCCCGACCCAGATCGAGGAGATCCTGCTGCGCACCCCGGGCGTCGCGCCGCACTTCCAGCTGCGGCTGGGCCGGCAGGGGCGGCTGGACACGATGCGGGTGCGCGTCGAGGCGCGGCCGGACGCGTCCGCCGAGGTGCGTGCGGCGGCGCAGGCGGCGATCGTCCGGGCGGTGAAGGACGGGGTGGGCGTGACGGTCACGGCCGAGGTGGTCGAGCCGTACACGCTGGAGCGCTCGGTCGGGAAGATCCGGCGGGTGGTCGACGAGCGGGGCTGAGACCCGCGGTGACCGGGCAGGACGCGGCGGAGGCGGACGGCAGTCCGGGGGGTGTGCCGTCCGCCTCCGCGGCGTCTACAGCAATGTAGACGTCAGTCGGCGGAGCGTCCAGCCCGGGCCCGGCGCGTCCTCGCCCGCGCGGAGCGGGCGGCGAGCGCGAGGGCGAGCGCCATGGCGACGGCCAGCACCAGGCTCACCAGGCCGGTGCCCAGGTCGAGACCGCCCCGCTCGTGGCTCACGCCGGCCCAGTCCGCGAACGAGGCGCCGAGCGGGCGGGTGAGCACGTACGCCCACCAGAAGCCGGCCACCGGACCCACCCAGCGGGCCTTCGCGGCCACCGCCGGAATGGCGATCAGCACGGCGAAGCCGAGGCCGGCGACCAGGTAGCCGAGCTTCAGCGTCGCCGCCGTCAGGTCGCCCACGGCGGTGCCAAGGGCGAAGGTCAGCAGCACGGCCGCCCAGTAGAAGAGCTCCCGGCGCAGGCCGGTGACCCGGTCGATCGCGAGCGAGCCCTCCACCCGGTGCCAGAGCACGAACAGCGCGGCCAGCGCCACCGCCAGCGAGCCCGCCGACACCGCGTACGGGACGCCGAGCGCGACGTGCGCCACGTCGGCGACCATCGTGCCGAACACGCTCACCATGACCACGACGGCCCAGTACACGCCGGGCACGCAGCGGCGCAGCCGCAGCTGGACCGCGATGGCCACCACGAACAGCAGACCGGCGCCGCCGACCGCCGGGATGGGACCGGCGGTGCGCGCGAGGAAGTCGGAGAGCACCTCGCCCAGACCGGTGGTGAGGATCTTCACCAGCCAGAACCAGCCGTCCACGGGCGGGACCTTGCTCGACCCGCCGGCTCGGCCGGCGGCTGCGTCCGGGGCGTCCGGCCTGGTCAGCGTCGAGTGCTGGGCCACGTCAGCGGTCCTGGGCGGCGGCGACGGTGTTGCCGGTCAGCTCGCCGCTCGCGCCGTCCACCGTCACCCGGTGCCGGACGCCGTCCGGGCCGACGACGACGATGGCCCAGGCGGCGGTGCCGCCCTGCGCGGTGACGCGCCGCAGGGACTCGGCCCGGCCGCCGGGGACGGCGCCCTGCGCCTTCTCCAGCGCGGCGGAGGCGGCGACGGACGGCAGCGGGGCGGGGGCGGCGCCGTCGGCGCGGGCGTCCCGGCCCTCGCTGTCCGGGCCCTCGCCGTCCTGCCCGCCGAAGCCCAG
>NZ_JBFBDY010000544.1:0-4242 GCF_040683475.1 Kitasatospora sp. NPDC093558
GGCACGAGCGCCACGAGCGCCAGCAGGACGGCGTCCACAGCCGCGCCCTGCACCAGGACCTCGGCGAGGCCCTTCCGGTAGGCCCACCCGGTGCTGACCAGCTGCGCGCCCTCGACGGTCACGGCGTGCCCGCCGAGCAGCACGGCCGCGCCCTCCTCGGCGGCGCGCAGCAGCGCGACCTCGCGGACGTGCGGGTGCGGGGCGCGCGGATCGCTGTGGCTGCTGTCGCCGTCCGACCAGACCACGACCAGCCCGAGGTCGCGCACCGGCGCGAACATGGTGGCGCGGGTGCCGATGACGGCGTGCACCGAGCCGCGGCTCACCGCGAGCCAGCGCCGGTAGCGCTCCCGGGGGCCGGCCTCCGCCTCCAGGGCGACGTGCATGCCCTCGCCGAGCACCTCGGTGAGCGCCCGGTCCACCCGCGCCACCGAGCGCCCGTCCGGCAGGACGACCAGCGCGCCGCGCCCGCCCGCCAGCGTCGCCGCGACGGCCCGGGCGATCTCGTACGGCCAGGCGGGCCCGGGCAGCGCCGACCAGACGGCCCGCGGCGCACCGCCCTCGGCGAGCGCGGCCAGGAAGTCGGGCCCGGCCGGGTAGCGCTGCCAGCTGCCGGGCGCGGGCACCGCGGGCCGCGCCCGCGGCGGCGGGGAGTCCTCGGCCTCCGCCTTGGCGTGCCGGGGCGGGATCGCCAGCTGGAGGACGTCCGCCAGCGTGCCCGCGTACCGGTCGGCGACGGTCCGGCACAGGCGCAGCAGCTGCGGGGTGAGGACGGGCTCTGGCGAGAGCACCTGGGCGAGCGGCGCGAGCGGCCCGGGGAAGTCGCTCTTCTCCAGCCGGGCGACGATGAACCCGTCGTGCAGCTCCCCGCCCTCGCGCTGCCCCTTGACCACGCGCGCCCCGAACCGGACCCGCACCCGGACGCCCGGCCGGGCGTCCTCGGCCATCGCGGCCGGCACCTCGTAGTCGAAGAACTTGTCGATGGTCAGCACGCCCTTGTCGACCACGACCCGGGCCACCGGCAGGTGCTCGGCCCGCTTCGCGCCACGCCACGTCCGCGGCTTGGCGCGCCGGACCGTCTCCCGGATGAACGCCAGCTGCTCCGGCTCGGCGCCCCCGTTCTCCCCTGTGCTGCTCATCGCTCCCAAGTACTACCAGGTCACACCGACAACGCGCACAAAAGTGGCGGGCGCCCCCCCCCCGGGGGGGGGGGCCCCCGCCGCCGTCAGTGGCTCGCGCCGAAGGGGAGTTCCAGTTCGGCCCAGACCACCTTGCCGTCCCTGGTCAGGCGGCTGCCCCAGCGTTGGGCGAGCTCGCTGACCAGGAACATGCCGCGGCCGCCCTCGTCCTGCTCGGCGAAGGGGCGCAGCTGCGGGGTCTGGCCGCCGGCGTCGGAGACCTCGACGGTGAGGACGCGGTCGCGGAAGAGCCGCAGCCGGCGCGGGGCGTCGGCGTGCAGGAGGGCGTTCGTGACGAGTTCGCTGACCAGCAGTTCGGCGTAGTCGGCGAGCGGGGTCAGGCCCCAGCGTTCCAGGGTCGAGCGGGTGAAGCGGCGGGCCTTGCCGGGCAGGCGGCCGCCGCCGGTGAGCGGGAGGGTGGCGATGCGGTCGGCGGGCAGCGGCAGCACCCGGGCCATGATCATCGCGATGTCGTCGTCGGTGCCGTCGGTGACGAGGGCGCCGAGGACGGCGTCGCAGGTCTGTTCCAGGGTGCGTCCTGGCTCGGCGAGGGTGCGGGCTAGCAGGTCGATGCCCTTGTCGATGTCCTGGCCGCGGCGCTCGACCAGGCCGTCGGTGTAGAGGGCGACCATGCCGCCCTCCGGGAGGGTGAACTCGATCGACTCGAAGGCCACGCCGCCGACGCCGAGCGGCACGCCGGGCGGCAGGTCGACCCGGCGGGCGAGTCCGTCGGGGCCGACCCAAACGGGCGGCAGGTGGCCGGCCGAGGCGACCTGGACGGTGCGCTCCAGGGGGTCGTAGACGGCGCAGATGCAGGTGGCGAACTGGCCCTCGCCGATTCCGTGGGCGGTCTCGTCCAGCCGGGTGAGGACCTGCTCGGGCGGCATGTCGAGGGTGGCGAGGGTGCGGGCGACGGTGCGCAGCTGGCCCATCGTGGCGGCGGCCCGGATGCCGTGGCCCATGACGTCGCCGACCACCAGGGCCACCCGGCCGCAGGACAGCGGCACGACGTCGAACCAGTCGCCGCCGACCTCGCTGACGACGCTGCTGGGCAGGTAACGGTAGGCGATCTCCAGGCCGAGGGTGCGGTGGATCTCCTGTGGCAGGAGGCTGCGCTGGAGGGTGAGCGCGGTCTCGCGCTCGCGCCGGTAGAGGCGGGCGTTGTCGAGCGCGAGGGCGGTGCGGGCGACGAGTTCCTCGGCGAGGGCGACGTCGGCGTCGGTGAACGGCTCGGGGTTGCGCATCCGGATGAACTCGGAGCCGCCGAGGACCATGCCGCGGGCCGAGATCGGCACCATCAGGTACGAGTGGATGCCGGCCGCGATGCCGGGGGCGACGCGGTCCTCGCTGGAGACCAGGCCGCGCAGCACTTCCTCGTCCACGTGGGCGCGCAGCAGCGGCCTGCCGCTGCGCAGGCACTGGGTGTAGCTGCGGTGGGGGGCGTACTCGGAGGTCTCGCCGACGGCGTCGACGGCGTGGGCGAGCCCGGATTCGTAGTTCTCGCCGACGGCGACGGCCCGCAGCTTGATCGGGCGGTCGGCGGGGATGGCGGTGGGCTCGGCGCCGCGCAGCACCGGTTCCAGGAGGTCGACGGTGGCGAAGTCGGCGAACCGGGGGACGACGGCCTCGATGAGTTCCTCGGCGGTGCGCTGGAGGTCGAGGGTGGTGCCGATCCTGGCGGTGGCCTCGGCGATGGTGGCGAGACGTTCCTGCGCGCGGGAGGCGCGGGCCTCGGCCTGGAAGCGCTCGGTGACGTCGATGATCGAGGAGGCGACGCCGAAGACCTTGCCGGTGGAGTCCTCCAGCCGGAAGTAGGACGCGGACCACGCGTGGTCGCGCCTCGGGTCCCCGGGGACGCGGCCGTGCGAGCGGGCGTCGACGACGGGCTTGCCGGTCCTGAGCACCTGTCTCATGGTCTGCTCGATCTCGGCGGTGTTGATGCCGGGCAGCACGGCGGATATCCGGCGGCCGAGGTGGGCGGCGGCCGGGACGCCGTTCATCCGGGCGAGCGCCTCGTTGATCCGCACGTAGCGCAGCCGGGTGTCGTAGACGGCCATGCCGATCGGCGAGCGGCCGAAGATGCCGTCGAGGACGGCGAGGTCGGCCTCGATCTCGTGGATGGCGCCGGTGTCGGAGGCGGTGGCGAGCAGCAGGAGGGTGCCGCCGGGGCCCGCGATCGGGTAGGTGCGGAACTCCAGCTCGACCCGGTGGCCGTCGCGGTGGCGCACCGGGAAGACGAAGGAGGTCTCGGTGCCGTCCATGATCCGCTGGAAGATCGCGAGCACCTCGCCGCGGTCGCTCTCGTCGGTGAGCAGCGGGGCGGCGTGGCTGCCGACGGCCTCGTCGGTGGTGTAGCCGAGGAGGACCTCGGCGTCCTCGCTCCAGTGCAGGATGAGGCCGTCGCCCTGGACGAGGACGGTGGCGAGCGGGACCAGCCGGTGGCCCTCGGGACGTGCGGGGGTGGCGCCCGGTGCGGGGCCGGCGGCGGCGGTCGCGTCCCACTCGTTTCCGTGCATGATCAGGCAGCACCCCGGTTCGGCTCGTGCCCGGCCGGGTGGGCCTCGCGGTCCGTGCCGGCCGGGATTCTTCTCCAGACTGCACGGACATCGGCCGCCCGGCGACCCCTTGGACGGGGCCGTTCCGGTCGCTCGCGTGGTCCGGGCGTCATGGGCGTACCGGGCGCAGCGTACTCTCCAGGAGGCCCGCCCACTGCCGGATCACTCCGGATCGTCGGGCGCTGTCGTCGGTGAGCAGGTTGGCGAGGCCGAGGCCGCGGGCGAGGTCGAGGGTGGCCTGCACGGATTCGCGCACGCCGGGGCGGCTCTCGTCGGCGTCCAGGAACTCGACGGCCGCGCGGTGGGCCTCGCGGCCGACGTGGCCCTCCAGGGCGATGATCCGCTCGCGCAGCGGCTCCTCGGTGGCGGCGGCCGTCCACAGGTGCAGGGCGGCGCGGAACAGCGGGCCGGTGTAGAGCCGGACGATCATGTCGACGACGGTCGCCGGGCCCCACCCCGCACGGTCGGGCCCCCTCTCGTTCGGTCACGCCAACATCGTCCGTGCGATCGGC
>NZ_JBFBDY010000545.1:0-4225 GCF_040683475.1 Kitasatospora sp. NPDC093558
CGAGCCGGCGGTGCCGAACGGCCTTCGGGTGTACGGGCCGGGCGAGGTCGGCGACGGCGCCCCGCCCTCGTACGGGACGGCCCTGCTGACCCGGCTGCCGGTGCGGCACTGGCGGGCCCGGCGCTTCGCCCCGGCGCCGTTCGGGCTGCCGTTGCGGGTGGCCGGGCGGCGCGGCCTGACCCCCGTGCCGGACGAGCCGCGCGCGGCCCTCGCGGCGGTGCTGGAGGGCGAGCGCGGACCGTTCACGGTGGTGGCGGCGCACCTGTCCTTCGTGCCCGGGTGGAACATGGCGCAGCTGGCCGGCATCCGGCGCTGGATCGCCGACCTGCCGCAGCCGTACCTGGTGCTGGGCGACTTCAACCTGGTGGGCGCGGTGCCGCGCACGGTGCTCGGCGGGGCGACGGCGCTGGAGCGCACCGCGCCGCGTACGCGCGTGCGGGAGCTGCGCGAGGCACGGCGGGCCCGCCCGGCGCTGGCCGGGCCGCGCCGGCGGCGGGTGCGCGAGCCGCGGGCCCGGCTGCAGGGCTGGTACGACCTGGCGCGCACGCCGACGTACCCGTCGCACCGGCCGGCGGTGCAGTTCGACCACGTGCTGGCGGTCGGCGTGCCGCGGGCCGCGGTGGGCCCGGCGGCGGCGCCGCGCACCGGGGTGTCGGACCACCGGCCGCTGCTGGTCGAGGTGTCGCTGTAGGGGAGCCCGGGCCGCCTCAGTTGAGGTGCGAGAGGGCCCCGTTCTGGTGCGGGACGTGGGCGATCTGGGCGGGTTGGGGTTCGTACTGGAGGAGCAGCATGGCCGCGTCGTCGCCGAGCTGGCGTCCGACGTGGCGCACGACGTCCTCGTGCAGGCGCAGCAGGACGTCGGCCGGGCGGCCGTCGGCGCAGTGCGGGAAGCGTTCGGCGAGCGGGTAGAAGGCGCCGGTGCGGTCCCGGGCCTCGATGACGCCGTCGGTGAACAGCAGGACGCGGTCCCCGGGCAGCAGGGCGGTGCGCTGCACCGGCGGGCGGACGTCGGCGGGATCGAGGACGCCCAGCGGCGGTACGGTCTCGGCGAGTTCGAGCGGGCGGACCTCGGCGCCGCGCAGCAGGAGCGGCGAGGGGTGCCCGCAGTTGACGATCTGGGCGGCGCCGTCCGGGGCGACGCCGATCAGCACGAGGGTGACGAACTCCTCCTCGACGCCGGGGTGGTCGTTCTCGTGCAGGGCCCGGTCGAGGCTGACGGCGAGCCAGCCGGCGACCCGGTCGAGCGCGGGCTCCTGGTGGGCGGCCTCGCGGAAGGCGCCGAGGACGGCGGCGGCCGTCTCGACCGCGCCGAGGCCCTTGCCGCGCACGTCGCCGACCACGGCCCGGACGCCGTGGCGGGTGTTGACGACCTCGTACAGGTCGCCGCCGATCCGCGCGTGCGCGGCGGCGGCCTCGTAGTGGACGGCCGCGCGGACGGTGCCGACCCGCTCGGGGACGGGCCGCAGCAGCACCCGGCGGGCGATCGAGGCGACGAGCTGCGCGTCGGCGAGCGCCCGTTCCTGGCGCAGGCGCAGGGTGGCGCTGACCCACCCGATCGCCGCGACCAGGACGATCGCGACGACGCTGGCGGCGTGGACGGACTGGCCGAGCGCGTTGCCGCGGAAGGCCATCAGGAAGGCCACGGCCTCGGTGCACAGGCCGATGGCGAGCGGGTACCAGGTGCGGCGGCTGACCACGGCGGCCAGCGCGGGTACGGCGGTGAGGGCGGGTTCGACCGTGACCTCGGTGCCGCTGACGTAGTCGAGGAGGACGATCAGCGCCATGCCGATGTAGGGCAGCGCGAGCGCCGTCCTCGGCCAGGTGCCGGTCGCGCCCGGAGCGGGTCCCGGGGTCGGCCCGGTGAACCGCTCTCTGATCCATCCGGTCGCGCTCAACTTCGGTTTCTCCAGCGGAAGACGCCGGTGCCCTTGGGCACCTGCGGCGATGACTGAGGGTTAGGGAATGCGGGTCTCGCCGGCGGCCGGAGTACGGGGGTTGACCGGTTACCGACCCCACAATAGGCGCGAAACGTGCACTACGCACAGGTTTCGCCCGTTGCCGTGATGACTTGGATGCTCTCCGTGACTCATTCTTCACTGTTCCCGATCAGGAGCCGTTCCAACTCTTTTCGGTCGGGAAGTCCTGACGGACGTTCGATCCGTCCGCTGCGGACGTACAGGAACGACGCCGTGACCTGCTCGGGCGGGACTCCCGCGTACTCGGCCCACGCGAGCCGGTAGACCGCGAGCTGCAGCGGGTCGGCGGTCTCCTCGCGGTGGGTCTTCCAGTCCACCACTTCGTAGCGTGACGTACCGCCGGATCCTGACGTTTCGTCACCTTCCCGGTAGACCGCGTCGATCCGGCCGCGCACCACCCGGCCCGCCAGCACCAGCTGGAACGGCGCCTCCACCCGGTACGGGCGGCGGCCGGCGTACGGGGTGCGCAGGAACGCCTCCTTGAGGCGCTCCAGGTCCTGCTCGTCCTCGATGCCGTCGTCGTCCGCGCCGGGCAGCGCGCCGGGCTCGATCAGCAGCAGCGGTTCGATCCGGGACTGCACCCACGCGTGGAAGCGCGTGCCCCGGCGTGCCGCGGGCTGCGGGGGGCGCGGCATCGGGCGGGCGAGGTCGTGCGCGAAGCCGTCCGGGTCGGCGGCCAGGCGCAGCAGCTGGGTGGCGGACAGGGCGGCGGGCAGCGGCACCTCCCGGACGCTGCGCCGGGAGCGCTCCAACTCGCTCAGCAGCGCGGTGAGGTCGCGGTCCCAGGACTCCACCTGGCGGCGCTCCTCGGCGCCCATGGGCTCGGGCCCGGGGGCGGGGGCGCCGGCGAGGCGGGCGCGCACGACGTCGGCGACGCGGCGCCGGGCGTGCTGGGCGTCCGGGTCCAGCGGCAGCGGCCAGGGCCGTTCGACGGGCGCGGCCAGGGCCGGGTTCTCGGCGCCCTTCTCCGGCTGCTCGGCCCAGTGCTCGATCTCGCCCGCGCCGGGGAGCTCGCAGTGCTCCCGCAGCTGTTCGAGGAAGGCGGACGGGCCGCGGACGGTCTTCTGGGTGGGCCCCCACCAGTGGCCGGAGGCGAGCAGGAGGGAGCGGGGGCGGGTGAACGCGACGTAGCCGAGGCGCAGTTCCTCGACGCCGGAGTGCTCGGCCAGCTCCTTCCTGAACGCGGCCACCGACTTGGCGTTCCATCCGCCGCGCACGTCGGGCAGGGTGGCGGCGTCGCCGCGCAGGGCGTGCGGGAGCACGCGCTTGGTGCTGGTCCAGCGCTCGCGCGGGCTGCCGGAGGGGAACGCGCCCTTCACCAGGCCGGGCACGGCGACGACGTCCCACTCCAGGCCCTTGGACTTGTGGGCGGTGAGGACCTTCACGGTGTCCTCGCCGCCGGGCAGGCTGCTGTCCAGGCCGCGCTCGTACTCCTGGGCGGCGCGCAGGAAGCCGAGGAAGGCGGCGAGGCCGGGGTCGCCGTCGAGGTCGGCGAAGGAGGCGGCGACGTCGAGGAAGGCGTGCAGGGTCTCGCGGCGGCGGGCGGCCAGTGCCTGCGGGGAGGCGGCGAGTTCGACCTCCAGGCCGGTGGCGGCGAGCACCCGGTGCAGGACGTCCATCAGCGGCTCGGACAGCGAGCGGCGCAGGTCGCGCAACTCCTGGGCGAGGCGGGCGAAGCGCACCCGGGCCTCGGCGGAGAACGGGAGGTCGTCCAGCTGATCAGCGTCGAGGAAGGTCTCCAGGGCGTCGGCCAGCGAGACCACTTCGGTCGGGTCGGTCTCGGCGACGGCGGCGGCCAGCGCCTCCACGCCCTCGGGCCGGTCGGTGCGCACGAGGTCGGCGGCGCGGCGCCCGAGCAGGGCGAGGTCGCGCGGGCCGATCCGCCAGCGCGGGCCGATCAGCAGCCGCACCAGGGCCGCGTTCGCGGTCGGGTCCTGGAGCACCTCGCAGACCGCGACCAGGTCGGCCACCTCGGGCAGCTGGAGGAGCCCGCCGAGGCCGACCACCTCGACCGGCACGTCGCGGGCCACCAGCGCCGCGTGGATGTCCGGGAAGGCCGCGCCGCCGCGGCACAGCACGGCGATCTGGCCGGGCGCGGTGCCGGTGCGCACGAGGTGGGCGATCGAGTCGGCGAGCCAGTCGACCTCCTCGGCGTGGGTGGGCAGCAGGGCGGCCCGCACGAAGCCGTCCCGCTCGGCGCCGGGGGCCGGGCGCAGCGCCTCGACGCCCTCGTGCATGGCGCGCAGCGG
>NZ_JBFBDY010000546.1:0-4215 GCF_040683475.1 Kitasatospora sp. NPDC093558
GGTGCGGGCTGGTCCCGGTTTCGGCCCCGCTACGTCCTCGTCCGGCCGGACGGCTACGTCGCGTGGGCCGGACGCACCCCGGACGACGGCCTGGCCGCAGCCCTGCGCCGCTGGTACGGCACCCCGGCCCCGGCCGGACGCTGACCCGGCGGCGCAACCCGGCCGTTCACACGCCCAGCCACTAACGCTCCCAACCACCCACCCCCGCCCCGCCGTTCGCGCGCCGCGCGTCTGGAGACCGCCGTGACATCCGCGCTGTTCGTCGCCCTCGTGCTCCCCGCCCTCGCCGCCGTCCACTACTACGCCTGGCGGCGCGTCGTCCGCGACACGACGGCCCCCGGCTCGTGGCCGCGCCGGGCGGGGACGGCGCTGCTGGTGGTCCTCGGCCTGCTGCTCGTGGCGGCGCCGCCGGCCGAGAGCGCGCTGCCGAAGCCGCTCGCGGTGGCCATCGGCTGGCCGGGCTTCCTGTGGATGGCCGGGATCCTCTACCTCTCCCTCGCGCTGCTCGTCACCGAGGCCGTCCGCCCCCTCCTCCTCCGTGCGCTGCACCGACGGTCCGGGTCCGATCCCGACCCGTCCCGCCGCCTGTTCGTCAGCCGCTCGCTCGCGCTGGCCGCCGGGGCCGCCACCGCCGCGACCGTCGGGTACGGCGCCGCGACCGCGCTCGGCCCGCCCACCGTCAAGCACCTGACCGTCCCGCTCGCCAGGCTCGACCCACGAGCGGACGGCTTCCGGATCGCCGTGGTCAGCGACATCCACCTCAACAGCCTGGTCGGCCGGGCCCGCGCCCGGCAGATCACCGAGCTCGTCAACGGGACGCGGCCCGACCTCATCGCCGTCGTCGGCGACCTGGTCGAGGACGCCGACGTGGCCGAACTCGGCCCGGAGGTGGCGCCGATCGCCGGGCTCAGCGCTCCGCACGGCGTCTACTTCGTCACCGGCAACCACGAGCACTACTCGGGCGGGCAGCAGTGGATCGACTTCGTCCGCCGGCTCGGACTGCGCCCGCTGGTGAACGAGCGGGTCCCGCTGCCCGGCTTCGACCTCGCCGGCGTCAACGACGCCAGCGGCACCGACGAGGGCCTCGGCCCGGACTACGAGGCCGCGCTCGGCGGACGCGACCCGGGCCGGGCGGTGGTCCTGCTCGCCCACCAGCCGGTGCAGGTGCACGAGGCGGTCAAGCACGGCGTCGACCTCCAGCTGTCCGGCCACACCCACGGCGGGCAGCTGTGGCCGTTCAACCACCTGGCGGGGCTGGCCAATCCGGCCGTCGCCGGGCTGCACCGGTTCGGCGGCACGCTGCTCTACGTCACGCGCGGCACCGGCTTCTGGGGCCCGCCGGTGCGCCTCGGCGCCGACCCGGACGTCACCGTCGTCACGCTGGCCGTCCCCCGCTCCTGAGCACGGCCCACAGGAACGGGGGACGGCCCGCGGCTCAGCCCAGCAGCGGCTCGCCGGCCGCGTACCGGCGGAAGAAGCCCGCCGTCGGCGTGTCGGCCCGCTCGATGTCCTCCGGGGTGCCCTCCGCCACGACGGCCCCGCCGGCCGGGCCCGCGCCGGGCCCGAGGTCGATCACCCAGTCCGCCGAGGCGGCCACCGGGATGTCGTGCTCGGCGACGACCACGGTGTTGCCCGAGTCCAGCAGGACGTCGAACGCGTCCACCATGCGCTGGATGTCGGACGGGTGCAGGCCCGAGACCGGCTCGTCGAGCACGACCAGCCCGGCCTTGCGGCCCGCCGACCCGCGCTGGATCGCGGCCGCGAGCTTGAGCCGCTGCGCCTCGCCGCCGGACAGCTCGGTGGCGCTCTGGCCGAGCTGGAGGTAGCCGAGGCCGACCCGCTCCAGCGCCGCCAGCGTCTCGGCGAGCTGCCGGGGTCCGGTCAGCCGCTCGACGGCCTCGGCGATCGTCAGGTCGAGCACGCCGTCGATGGTCAGGCCCTGATACGTGATCTCCAGCGCCTCCGGCTTGTACCGGCGGCCGTCGCACTCGTCGCACACCACCCACACGTCCGGCAGGAAGTGCATGTCGACGAGCTTGCGCCCGTACCCCGTGCACGTCTCGCAGCGCCCGCCGCCCGCGGTGTTGAACGAGAACCAGGAGGCGTTGACCCCGCGCCGGCGGGCCTCGTCGGTGTCCGCGAACAGCTTGCGCACGAGGTCGAAGGCCTTGCTGTAGGTGGCCGGGTTGGAGCGCGGGGTGCGCCCGAGCGGCTCCTGGTCCACCACCGCGACCCAGCTGAACGCGTCGGTGCCGGTCACCGAACGCACGGTCTCGGCGGCCTCGCCGTTCAGCGCGGCCTCCACGCCCGCGCCGAGCGCGCCGAGCAGGCTGCTCTTCCCGCTGCCGCTGACGCCGGTCAGACAGGTGAGCCGCCCGACCGGGAAGCGGACGCGCTCCGCCGTCACGTTGTGCGCGGACAGCCCGTGCAGCTCCACCCAGCCGGCCCGCTCGCCGACCGGGCGGCGCTCGCGCCGCAGCCGGGGGCCGTCCCCGGCCAGGTAGCGGCCGGTCAGCGACTGCGGGTGCGCGGCGGCCTCGGCGGGCTTGCCCGACACGATCACCTCGCCGCCGAGCCGGCCGGCGCCCGGCCCCATGTCCACGATCCAGTCGGCGCGGGCGATCAGCTCGGGGTCGTGCTCGACGATCAGCACGGTGTTCCCGGCCTCGCGCAGCTCCAGCGCGATGTCCAGCAGGTGCGCCTTGTCGGCCGGGTGGAGGCCGGTGCCCGGCTCGTCCAGGACGAAGGTGATGCCGCTCAGCTCGGTGCTCAACTGCGCGGCCAGGCGCGTGCGCTGGAGCTCGCCGCCGGACAACGTGACGGCGCTCCGGGTCAGTTGGAGGTGCGAGAGGCCGAGCCGCTCCAGCACGCCGAGCCGGCGGGCCAGGTCCTGGAGCAGCGGCTCGCCCACCTCCCGCTGGGCCGCGCCCAGTTCGGCCACCACGTCCCCGGCCCAGTGCCGGACGGCCCGCACGTCGACCTCCAGCAGCTCGGGGTAGCTGAGCCCGCCGAGCCGGATGGTGCGGGCCGCGTCGCCGTAGCCGGTGCCGCCGCAGTCCTCGCACGCGACCTTGCGCATGTACGGCAGGTAGCGCTGCTTGGCGCTCGGCGTACCGGCGTTGGCGAAGACGCGCTCCACCTCGGCGAGCGCGCCGCGCATCGGCTGGCTGGAGGTGTAGGTCCACGACGCCGTCTCGTTCTTGTTCGGCATGTCGACCGTCGCCTCGATCTTCTCGTCACCCGTGCCGTACAGCACGCAGTGCCGGAACTCCTCGGGCAGCTCCCGCCAGGGCCGCGCGAGGTCCACGCCGCGCTTCTCGGCCAGCGCGGGAACGAAGGCGTGCTCGCCCGAGCGCCACTTGGCGTACCAGGGCGACGCGCCGTCGAACAGCGGCCGGTCCGGGTCGGTGACGACGAGGTCGGCCTGCGCCTGCCAGCGCCCGCCGACGCCGTGGCACTCGGGGCAGTTGCCCTCCGGCGAGTGGCGGTCGAAGTGCGCGGTCGACAGGTGGCCCGGCAGGTCGGCCGCGTCCGGCCCGATCCCGGGCAGCCGCGAGTACAGCAGCCCGAGGTGCCCGTCGATGCCGGTGATCGTCGCCACCGTCGAGCGGGGGTTGCGGTTCAGCCGGCGCTGGTCGACGGCGAGGGTCGCACCGAGCCCGAGGATGCGGTCCACCTTCGGCCGGTTCCGCTGGGTGATGTACTGCCGCACGAACGGCGAGAGGCCTTCGAGGTAGCGCAGCTGCGCCTCGCTGTGGATGGTGTCGATCGCTAAGGACGTCTTGCCGCTGCCGCTGACGCCGGTGAAGGCGACCACCCGGCCCTTGGGGATGCTCAGCGTCACGTCGCGGAGGTTGTTGGTGCGCGCGCCCACCACGTGGATGGTGTCGGCCGGTCGTGCGGTTCCAGTCATCGTCGCTGCCTCGTCTCACAGCGGTGACGTTCCGGGTGGCGCAGTCACCGCGATCGGAAATCCCGGGGATGCCCGCCCCGAACGGCCCGGGCGCGCCGAAGGCGCCTGCCGGGGAAGCCACTTATGTTACTGGACGAACCTTCGTGTGCCGATTCTCCGGCGGGTCGCCAGGCCCCGCCGCGGCACCCGGCCTGATCCGAAAGACACGCCCTAACTCGGGCCGGGCGGAGCCGAGTTCAGCCCGACGTGCCTAGTGCCGCGCGGTACCAGTCGGCGGCGGCGGGCAGGCGGGCGAGCGGCCC
>NZ_JBFBDY010000547.1:0-4184 GCF_040683475.1 Kitasatospora sp. NPDC093558
CGGCAGGTGCTCGGGCCCGGCCATGGCGTCGCGGCCGTCGGTGAGCCACGGCCAGGCGTGCACCAGGCGCAGCGGCACACCGCGGCGCCCTGCCTCGGCGGCGGCCCAGCGGGCGGCGGCGGTGCTGCCGGTCGAGCCGTCGACCCCGGCGAGTACGGGTGGCGTCATGGCAGGAGGTCCTTCCCCTCGGTGGCCGTTGCCGGACGGTGCGCGTGCTGACGTCCCGTCCGCTGCTCCCCCACCCTCTCCGGCCGGGCCGCCCGTGCGGCAGAGGCCGCAGGACCCCCGGAGGCGGGACGAAAGGCCCGCGCGACGAAGCCTACGAACGACCCCCGAGTACGGCGGGGCGACACCCGGGCACTACCGTGAATCCGACAATCCTCCCGGTCAGGGTGCTCCTGACCTGGGGTGCGGCGGGCAACCGGAGGAGAACCCCGGCGGACGGCACCCCCGTGGGCGGCAGCGCGCGAATGCCCCGCCTGCGGCTCGACGAGCTCCTGGAGGAGCTCCATTGACTCCCGATCTCCCTGGCATGAGCGCCGGGGATTTCCTGTCACGCCCGCGCGGCATCGCTGCGCGCGGGACGTGACGGTCGGTTCCTGGTTCCTCCCCATCGCTGGGGGTTGCTCGCGTGCCTCTGATTCCCGACCAGAGGTCTTCCGGCGATCCGCAGGCGTTTACCCAACTCGGTTACCCGGTTGGGGCCGGTACGTCCCCCGGTATGTGGTGCTCTTTCATGGCCGCTCGGATGCGGCGGCCTTCGGTCTTGAGGTTGCGGCCGGAGTTGATGTCGCGGTCATGGGTGATGTTGCAGTTCGAACAGGTCCACTGGCGGACGGACAGGCCGGGCAGGCCGCGCGGTCCGGTGCGGTGTCTGCAGTCGGAACACAGTTGGGTGGAGGGGAAATCCCGGTCCACCTTGATCACAATGCGTCCCGCGCGGGCGGCCTTGTACTCCAGCATGCTGACGAACTGTGCCCATCCGCTGTCGTGGACGGACTTGGCCATGCGGGTCTTGGCCATGGCGCGGATGCCCAGCGTTTCGACGTACACGGCTTGGTTCTCGCCGATGAGCCGGACGCTGAGCTTGTGCTGCCAGTCCCGGCGGGCGTTCGCCACGTGGGCATGCTGCCGGGCGACCTTGATGCGAGCCTTGTTCCGGTTGTTGCTGCCCTTGACCTTGCGGGACAGTGCGCGCTGCGCCTTCTTGAGCTTCTTCTCAGCGCGGCGCAGCCACTTCGGGTGGTCGATCCTGCGTCCGCCGTCGAGGACGGCGAAGTGCTTGAGTCCGAGGTCGATACCGATGTCGGTGTCGAGTTCGGGAAGCACCTCGGCGGCAGGGTCGGTCTCGATCACGAAGCTGGCCCAGTACCGTCCGGCGGGGTCCTTGATCAGGGTGACGCTGGTCGGGTCGGACGGCAGTGTGCGTGTCCATGTGACCTTGAGGTCGCCGATCTTCGGCAGGTACAGCCGACCGTCCGTGATCTTGAACCGGTCGGAGCGGGTGAAGCGGGCCGACTGGCGTCCATGCTTCGACTTGAACGACGGTTCTTCGATCTTCGGGCCCGGTCGCGTCCCGGCCTTGGACTTCTCGTGTTCGGCCCATGCCTTGTCCAGATCGCGCAGCGACTGTTGCAGCACGCCCACCGGGGCGTCGGCCAGCCATGGGCGTGCACCGGAGCGTTTCGCTTCGGTGATCAGGATTTTGGACAGGTCCGGGTTCTTCGGGACGCGGTTCCATGGCCCTTCGGCGAGCCGCTTGCACGGATTCCCGAGGGCCTTGTTCGACTCCTTCACCGGCCTGATCAACGCCAGCCCGGCGTTCCATACAGCCCGCTTGCACCCGAACACGCGGGCAGCGCACTTGCGCTGACTCACTGTCGGGTCAAGCCGGAAGGAATAACGGAGCTGCATACCAACACCATAGGAGAGTTGATTGGTTTACGGCGCCAAATCAGAAAATTCACACAGGCAGGCACTGTGCTTTCATACTCCGCACCCACCTGGATTCGTGACGAAGTATCGGCATCGAGTGTTCACCGAAGCCCATCTCAAGCAGATGGAATGGATCACGCGGGCCGGCCGATCGAGAGCCCGGCGGCGGCCGACCGCGTCGGGCGGGCGGTCGCGGACCTGGAGGAGACTACCAAGATCATCCGATCGATGATCTTCGGCCTGCGGCGCGCCACGCGTGCCGTCACCGAGGCGCAGACGACGCTCGGGTTCCCGCCGCGGCTGAGCATGGAGGGCCTCCTCGACACCGACGTGCCACAGGAGTTGGCCGAACACGTCGTCGCGGTGCTGGGCGAGGCACTGAGCAACACCGCCCGGCACGCCCGGGCGACCAGGGTCGAGGTGACGCTGCGGGCGATCGCCGGGCGGGTCTCGCTGACCGTCGTGGACGACGGCGTGGGACTGCCGGAGGGCGGCCGGCGCAGCGGGCTGCGCAACCTCGCCGAGCGGGCCGAGCGGGTGGGTGGCACCTTCGAGGCGAGCACGGTCGAAGCCGGCCCGGCCGGGAGCGGCGGCACCCGGCTCACGTGGACGGCCCCGCTGGATTCCTGACGTCCCGTCAATTTCAAGCGCCGAACTCGGCCTGCGCTTTCTGCCGCTCCGTCAACTGCCGGACGAACAGGATCGCGAGCACTCCCAGCACCACGACCGTCACCTGGTCGAACGGCGAGTAGCCGCCGGGGTAGTGGCCGACGCGCGAGACGATCGCCGAACCCACCGTCTTGGCCAGCCACGCCGCCCACCACGCGTTCACCACCCACGTGCCGCCCGCCGGGCCGCTCGCCCGCCACGTGTCGAGCGCCACCTTGCGCGGGATCCACCACATCGCGAACGGGATGAACCACCCGCCGATCGCGAAGCCCGCCGAGTGGCGGTGCGCCTCGGGCGCGAACACCCCGGCGTTGACCCGGACCCGGTGGAACCAGCGCACGAAGACCACGGCGGTCGCCACGATCAACGGCAGCAACACCGGCACGAGCGCCGGGAACGCCGACGACCGGCTGCCCCCGGCCAGTCCGACACCGAGCTGCACGACCGTCTCCACGGCCACCAGCACCTGCAGCGTCACCGCGAGGCGCCCCGGATCGACTATCCGTCCGCCGGTCTCCGCTTCCACACCATTTCCCCTGTTCAGGCCCCCGCGGTGCTGATCGTCCGCGGCGGGCTGGAGCAGGATAGGGACGCGGGCCCCGGGTGTCCACCGAATCTCCGTTGCCGGGGCACGCGCACGCCGGGATGATCGCCGGTATGTCCGATTCCACGAGCTCCAGGGGCTCCGAGCTGACGCCCTACCCGAAGATCCCGGCGAAGCGGCCGCTCGCCGTGCCCGGGGTGCGGGAGTGGGTGGCGCTGGAGAAGGTGCACGGCGCGCACTTCGCGGTGGTGTGCGACGGCGACGGCGTGCGGCCGGCGAAGCGGCGCGAGGTGCTCCCGGACGACGCGCTGGACGGGTTCTTCGGAGTGAGCCGGATCTGGCCGCAGCTCGCGGTGGCCGCCGCCCGGTTCGCCTCCGCCGTGCGCGCCGACGAGGGCGCGGACGCGGTGGTGACGGTGTACGGGGAGCTGGCGGGCGGGAGTTACCCGCATCCGGACGTGCCGACCGTGGCCGGGGCCGAGCCCGTGCAGACCGGCGTCTGGTACGCCCCCGACCTGCACTGGCTGCCGTTCGACGCCACCGCCGAGACGGCCGCGGGCCCCTGGTGGCTGGCCGACCGCGCCGTGCGGGAGGCGGCGGACGCGGCGGGGCTCACGTGCGTACCCGCGCTCGGGTACGGCCCGCTGAACGTGCTCCAGGACCTGCCGAGCGCCTTCCCCACGAAACTCCCGGCGCTCCTCGGCCTGCCCTCACTCCCCGACAACCTCGCCGAGGGCTACGTCCTCAAGCCGGCCGGCGAATGGCAGGGCACCGACGCCTCGGGCCCGTACGCGCGCCCGGTGGCGAAGGTGAAGCACAAGGCCTTCGCCGAGGACGAGCGCTACGACGGCTCGCGCCCCTACCTCGCCCCGCCGGAGGGCGCCGCCGGGGTGCCCGCGTGGCTGCTCGTCCAGGCCTCGGCCCTCCTCACCCCCGCCCGCGCGGCCGGCGCGGTGAGCAAGCTCGGGCCGCACACGCCGGCCGACGCCGTCGCGAAGGAGATCCTCAAGGACGTCGCCGAGGAACTCGCCGAGGC
>NZ_JBFBDY010000548.1:0-4183 GCF_040683475.1 Kitasatospora sp. NPDC093558
GTCGAAGCTGGACCAGGCGGTCACGTTGGCCAGGCGGGTGATCGCGCCGAGCAGCGAGGCTCGTACGGCGGGGGTGGTCGACGCCGAGGTGAGGCCGATGGCGACGTGCAGCTCGCGCAGCGCGAAGTCGCGTACGGCCCGCCCACCGGAGGTGCGGTCCCAGTGCTCCAGCACGCTGGTGCGTTCGGCGATCGCGGCGACATCCGCTCTACGCAGGCGAGGGTGCGGCCGGGCCGGCGGCAGCAGGCCGACCAGTGCGGCGGCGAGGACGTCTCGGCGGTTCGAGTCACTCACCTCATCGGGGTGATCGTGCTGATGGATCTGCTTGGCGACCAGGCCCAGCTCAGCCGCCGTGCCCGTCCCCAGGACCAGGCAAAGGGCCTGCCGGTAGTGCTCGTGCGGCCAGGTGATGAGGCCACGTTCTATGCGCGAGACGTATCCGACGTCAAACGGCGACTCCCGCCCGGTCGCCGCCTCGACCAGCCCTCGAACCTGCTCGGCGACCTGGCGTTGTGTCAGGCCCAGGGCAAGGCGTGCGTGCCTGAACAGCGCATTCACCACAGCGCCTCGCCCCCAACTCCCGGTTCAGATAGGGGTTTCAGCGTAACGGGCGCCTTCGGACTGCCTACCGATCTGCCCTGCCGCTATCACCCGATCAGGTGGTCTCCTGGACAGGCCCCGCCCGCCATCGGGTACCGGCGGTGGAACAGGCCCACCAAGCCCGGCCGGATCGGTCGACGGGGTCGAGGCAACCGCCAGGACCGGCGCCGGACCCGGGGAGCACAGTCGAGGCTCGCACCACGTGCCACTCGCCCGAAACTCCGTCCTCCCGCCACGACTGCTCCCGGCCCCGCCGCCCCACGCCTGGGGCGGCGAGGCTACCTGACGAGCCGAGCGACTTCGAGACCCTGTCCGGCCCCTCGCCGGGCCGGAGGGGGTCTTTTGTCCTGCCCTGATGTCCACTTGACGTCGATCGGCAGCGAGAGCCAGGCTCGTGCACATCTGTGCAACCCGCTCGACAACGGGAGTGACCATGGGCCTAAAGTTCCTCGGCATCATCCCGAACACCCCGGACACGGACTCCCCGACGATCTGGCTGGACGAGGAGACCGGAGACCTGCTGATCCAGTCCTACAAGGCCACCGAAGCGGAGGTGAAGGCGTGCCAGGAGATCGGTTCGATTCCTGGCCACTCCACGGCCGTGCCCGACCACGAGACGATCATCAGGCTCCCCAAGATCATGCTCCAGTTCATCCCCAAGCCCGACACCGAGTAGGAGCGATGACGAACCCGGTACTTGAGGGTCTGGCCAGCGCCAAGAACTCCGCCGTGCACCTCGAGATGCGCGACGCCTATCAGCCCAGCGACCCCGAGTTCATCGCGTGGCAGCGGGGCAAACGCCTGGACCCGGCCGACCGGTCGTCCTGGTGGCGTCCGTTCCTGGACGTAGTGGCGGAGACGACGGCGCGCGGTGTCGTGATGAGGCGTGCCCGGATCGTCTCCGAACCGGTCACCGACTACATCCGCTACGAGTACGACGTGACGTTCCCGAACGTCCGGGCAGGCGAACAGGTCCGCTGGCTGCCGCGCCGGAAGGCGGCCGACATCGCGCTGCCCGGCACGGACCTGTGGATGTTCGACGGAACGTCGGTGCTGTTCACCTACTTCTCCGGTGTCGGGGAGGTGGTGGACCGTGAGTGGCGCACCGAGCCGGCCGTACTGGAATTGGTGAAGTCCGCGTTCGAAACGGTCTGGGAGCGGGCCACGCCGCACGAGGAGTACCGGCTCCACTGACCGGCGACCATGGCTGTCTCACCGTCCTCAAGTGCCCAGCAGGCCCGGCAGGTTCTCGCGAGCCGGCTCACGGAGCTCTGCCGGGATGCCGGGTTGACCGGACTCGGCATCGCCCGCCTGTGCGGCTGGCATCCGTCGAAGTCGTCCCGGATCATGAACGCCCGGACACCCCCGTCCGCCGACGACATCCGGGCGTGGTGCCAGGCATGCGGGGCGGAAGATCAGACCGAAGACCTGATCGCCTCGCTGCGGACCGCAGAGGACATGTGGATCAGCTGGCGGCGCATGGAGCGGTCCGGGCTGAAGCAGGCGCAGGAAGCACGGTTGCCGCTGTACCAGCGGACACGGCGCTTCCGCTCCTACTCGTCATGGCTTGTGCCCGGACTCATCCAGACGCGCGGCTACACCGAGTCCGTGTTGCGCTCCGTGCAGCGGCGCAGGGTTGAAGTGGACGACGTGGCCGAGGCCGTGACGGCCCGCATGGAGCGCCAGGCCGTACTGCACGAAGGGGGCCGCCAATTCGCTTTCCTCATGGAGGAGTCCGTCCTGCGCAACGGCCTCGGCGCGACGGAGGTGCTGACAGGGCAGCTCGGCCACCTGCTGACGGTCGGCTCGCTGCCGAACGTGAGCCTGGGCATCGTGCCCGACCGACCCGATCGCTCACGGATGCCGGTCGAGGGGTTCTGGATCTTCGACGCGGCGCAGGTGAACGTCGAACTCGTCTCGGGCTACCTGACGATCACGCAGCCGAGCGAGGTCGCGGCCTATGCCGACACCTTCGCCGAGCTGGCCGGCATGGCGGTCTACGGCCCGGATGCCCGTTCGCTGATCGCCTCGGCGATCCACTCCCTTGGGTGAATCCCTGCAATGTCGTGCAACGTCATGGATTCCAACTGGCCTGCTTTCCTAGCGTGTTGCCACACCCCGCAGCGTGAGGAGGCACCAGCATGAGCACGCCGCCCGCCCCGCCGTCCCCGCCCGCGCCGCCCGGCCCCGGGCCGGTGATCCCGGTGAGCCCGCGCACCAACTGACCGGCACCACCAGGCGAGAGGAGCCCCGGCATGGGCAAGCACGGAGACGGCAAGGGCGGTTCGTCCGGGGACAAGCAGCAGTCCCCGAAGGAGTCGGACGGCCAGTGGACCAAGCCCGTTTCCCCGAAGAAGTGAGCGCCAACTGACGGACAAGTACGCGCAGTTGCTGGCCGAAATGGCCGAGGCCGGCGCGCTGGGCGAGGAGTGGCGGGGCGCGTTCGAGCGTACCCCGCGCTCTGCCTTCG
This sequence comes from Kitasatospora sp. NPDC093558, assembly GCF_040683475.1. Lineage (NCBI taxonomy): Bacteria > Bacillati > Actinomycetota > Actinomycetes > Kitasatosporales > Streptomycetaceae > Kitasatospora > Kitasatospora sp. NPDC093558. The sequence continues at coordinate 3,071 of NZ_JBFBDY010000548.1, forward strand.
TTCCGGACGCCGTGTGGGCCCCGGACGACGATGCCCCGACCGGCTACCGGCGGATCACCAAGGTCGACGATCCGGACGCCTGGTGGTCGCTCGTCAATGCCGACGGCGTGGTCGTCACGCAGGTCGACGACGGACACGAGGACGGGCCGGGCATCGCCACGTCGTCGGCGTCCATGCCGTCCCTCGTCGCGGGCATGCTCCGCCACCTGGACGTGCGGGACGGGCACAACGTGCTCGACGTCGGCACCGGAACCGGCTGGACAAGCGCCTTGCTGTGCAGCCTGCTTGGCGACAACCACGTGACCACGGTCGAAGTCGACCCGGCCATCGCCGCCGAGGCAGCGTCGAAACTCGGCGCCGCCGGATTCGCGCCCAAGCGCGTCATCGGCGACGGGCTGGAAGGATGGCCCGACGCCGCCCCCTACGACCGCATCCACTCGACCGCAGCCGTCCGCCAGGTGCCCTCCGCCTGGATCGAGCAGACCCGCCCCGGCGGCATCATCGTCACCCCCTGGGGCACCCCGTACGCCAACGCCGCACTGCTGCGGCTGACGGTTGGCGAACCGGGCGGGCCCTCGCACGGCCAATTCGTCGGCAACGTCAGCTTCCTGTGGATGCGGGCCCAGCGCCCACACGCCGTGATCGAACCGCCCGGCGCGCCGGACCACCGGGGCCCCTCCGCGATGGACCCCGAGCTGGCCCTGGAGGACGTGAACGCCGCCTTCGCCATCGGCCTGCGGGTGCCGGGCATCCGGTACGAGCACGTCTGGGACGATACCGACCCCAGCGGCACCTACCGCATGCGGCTCTCCGACGGCGCGGGATCGTGGGCGTCCGTCCGCTACGCCGCCTGGGATGCCGAGGACGCCGTCCACCAGTGCGGACCCCGCCGGCTGTGGGACGAGATCGCGAGCGCCCGCCGGTGGTGGCTGAAGGAAGGCAGGCCCGGCCTCTGCCGGTTCGGCGTGACCATCGCCCCCGACGGCGCGCAGTCCGTCTGGCTGGACGACCCCCGCAACCCTCCGCCCGGGCCTGGGCCGCCGCCGCCTCGAAGCGGGCGTCCAGTTCGGCGTCCACGGCCTTGATCTCCTCGCGCCCCTGCACCACCATGCG
>NZ_JBFBDY010000549.1:0-4177 GCF_040683475.1 Kitasatospora sp. NPDC093558
CGCGTCGGCCGCCGCGGCGGCGTCGCGGGCCTCGGCGAGGCCGTCGCGCAGGAGCGCCCGCTGCGAGCGCCCGGCGGTCTCCGGGGTCTCGGCGGTGACGGTGTCCCGGCCGTCGGTCGGGTCCACGGCGGCGTAGCGGCCGGTGAACACGTTGCGCAGCAGCACGGTGTCCTCGCCGGCCGGTTCGAACCGGAAGGTCTCCTTGACGAACCAGGCCTTGATGACGTCCTGGTCGGCGGCCAGGCCCTCGTCGTCCTGCAGGGTCAGGTAGCGGCCGGTGTCGGCGGCGCGCAGCGTGAGGGCGCCGCCGCCCCAGTCGGTCACGTCGAAGGAGGTCTTGCCGAGGAGGTCGCCGGTGGTACGGGAGCGCAGGGCGATCCGGTCGGAGCCGTCCACGTGGACCACCTCGCCGCCGTGCGGGGCGAGGGCCGCGCCGAGGCCGGTGGCGAGGCCGACCTGGTACGGCATGGTGCCGCTGTACCAGTCCTCGAAGAGGGCGTCGGCGAGCGGGCCGATGACGGCGATCCGGGGCGTGCGTGCGGGGTCGAGCGGCAGGATGCCGTCGTTCTTGAGCAGCACCGTCGACTCCGTCGCGGCCCGGCGGGCCAGGGCGCGGTGCTCGGGGCAGTCGATCACCTCCGGGCCGATGGCGGCGTACGGGTCCAGCTCGGGATCGAACTCGCCGAGGCGGAAGCGCACTTCGAGCTGACGGCGGACCGCGGTGTCGATGTCGTCCTGGGAGATCAGGCCGCGCTCCAGGGCGTCGCGCAGGCGGCCGACGACCGTCTCGCTGTCCTCGCCGTGGTCGGTGTAACTGTCGATGCCAGCCTTGAGCGCAGCCGCGTGGGACTCGGCGTGGTCGTCGAAGTAGTGCTCCGGGTCGACCAGGTTGGACGGCGCCTCGGCGTCGCTCACCACGAACAGGTCGTGGCCGGTCGGCTCGGCCCAGCGGCGCAGCTCCGTCTCGATCAGCGGACTGACGTGGCACGGGCGGCCGTTGACCAGGTTGTAGGCGGCCATGGCGCCGGTCGCGACGCCGGCCTGGACGACGGGCCGGATGGCGGCGAGGTCGTTCTGCTGGAGCACGCGCGGGCGCACCCCGGAGGAGGTGATGCTGCGGTCGTCCTCGTTGTTGTAGGCGAGGAAGTGCTTGAGCACCGGGGCCGCCCGCAGGTAGGCCGGGTCGTCGCCGGCGAGACCCCGGCAGAAGGCCTCGCCGATCCGCGCGGTGTGCACCGGGTCCTCTGAGTAGCCCTCCTCGTTGCGGCCCCAGCGCGGGTCGCGCAGCAGGTTGAGCACCGGGGCCCAGGCCTGGAGGGAGTTCGGCCCGTCCTTGGCCGTGCCGATCATCGGCGGGCGGTGGTAGTGGAAGGCCCGCAGCTCGACGGAGACGGCCTCGGCGACGCGGTGCACGAGGTCCTCGTCCCAGGTGGCGCCGAGGCCGACGGCCTGCGGGAAGACCGTCGCCACGCCCAGCCACGAGACGCCGTGCAGGCCCTCGGCGCCGGTGCGGAAGGGGCCGACCCCCAGCCGCGGCACGGCCGGCGCGTACTGGTGCAGCATCGCGAGCCGCTCGTCGGGCGTGAGCCGCTGGAGCAGGTCGTCGACACGCTTGCGCAGGGCGAGCGTGGGATTGCGGAAGCCGGGCAGGCCGGCTGCGGACACGGAACTCACGTGGAACACCCTTCGGGCGGCTCGGCTCGGCGACCGGATGATCGAAGCGTTTCGACGCTGGCATGCTCCGACGGGCCTGTCAACTCCCCATGACACAAACGACTTTGTATTTGTTCAGCCTCTTGCCCAACCGGTAACGCGTCGTTAGTCTCGCCGAAACATCCAAGCGCTTCGACGGAGAGGGCTACGCCACCATGAGATCCGGGTTGAACCGCAGGAGCTTCCTCACCACCGCCGCCACGGTCGCGGGAGCCGCCGCGATGGCGCCCCTGCTGTCCGCCTGCGGCGGCGGCTCGGACAAGAAGGCCGGGGCGAACACCAAGGAGGGCCTCAAGGCCGCCCTGCCGACCTACGTACCCAACGCCAACGCGGTCAAGCCGGACATAGCCCCCGTGCAGGGCGCGGGCGACGCCGCGACCGACCCCGCCTACCTCTCCTACCCCGCTTCCCCGCCCGCTAGCGTCTCCGGCGTTCCGGGCAAGGGCGGCAGCTACACGGCGATCACCCCGATGTGGGGCACCAACCCTCCGGTCGGCAACTCCTTCTACCAGGCGCTGAACAAGGCCCTCGGAGTCGACCTGACCGTCAAGCCGACGGACGGGATCAACTACAACACCATCATCCCGACGATGACCGCCGCCAAGAAGCTGCCGGACTGGATCAACCTGCCGGCCTGGTTGAACGCCAACTTCAACACCGGTGGGCTGGTCGGCACCCAGATCGCGGACCTGACCCCGTACCTGGCCGGCGACAACATCAAGAAGTACCCCAACCTGGCCGCCCTGCCCACCGGCGCCTGGCAGCACGGCGTCTGGGGCGACAAGCTCTACGGGATCCCCTGCTTCTCCACCAGCTTCGGCATCCCCGGCGCCACCTTCTACCGCCGGGACACCCTCGATGCCCGGGGCATCACGGCCGACCAGGTGAAGTCCGCCGACGACCTGATGAACATCGGCAAGGAGCTGACCGACGCCAAGCGGGGCGTGTGGGCCTTCGACGACGTGTGGACCTATCTCCAGTTCTCCTGGGGCGTTCCGATGAACTGGAGGGTCGACAACGGCAAGCTGATCAGCCCGTTCGAGACCCAGGAGTTCCTGGAGGCGCTCGACTGGCACTACCGCCTGGCCACCTCGGGCTACATGCACCCGGACGCCCTCGCCGGTGACGTCTCCAACGGGGCCACCCGCTTCTACAGCGGGAAGACGCTCATCGGAGGCGGCGGACTGGGCGCCTGGAACCTGGCCGACGCCCAGTCCGGCATCGCCGCGGACCCGAACTACCGGCGCGGCGCGTTCAACGCCATCACCGCCGACGGCAAGGGCACGCCCGTGATCTACATGGGCGCCGCCGCCAGCATGATCAGCTACCTCAACGCCAACCTGAAGCCCGCGCAGATCGAGGAACTGCTCGCCGTCGCGAACTACCTCGCCGCCCCCTACGGCACCGCCGAGTACACCATGGTCAACTTCGGCGTCGAGGGCGTCCACCACACCCGCGTCAACGGGGTGCCGACCTTCACGGACGAGGGCAAGAAGGACGTCCAGCCGACGACCTACGCGTTCCTGGCCGCCCCCGGCTCCGTGATCAGCAACCCGGGCGGCGACCAGGTCACCAAGGACTACGCGGGCTGGTCGGCCGCCAACGTCAAGTACCTCACCAAGCCGCCCTTCTGGGGCATGAACCTCAGCATGCCGCAGGCCATCGCCTCGGCCGCGGCCGCGCAGAACGTCAACGACACCGTCAAGGACTGCTACCACGGCAAGAAGAAGGTCTCCGAGGTGCAGGACGCCATCGCCGGCTGGCGCTCCGGCCCCGGGGAGCGGCTCAAGCAGTGGATGACCGACAACGTCCTCAACAAGTACGGCACCGGCCAGTGAGCACCGCGGCCCCGAAGCAGCCGGCCGGCCCCGCGCGGCTCAACTGGCGGACCAGACTGCGGCGCGACAAGTCCCTCCTGCTGATGACGGTGCCCGCGGTCGTCCTGCTCCTGGTGTTCAACTACGTCCCGCTGTTCGGCATCGTCACCGCCTTCCAGGAGTACGACCCGCTGGTCGGGGTCCGGCACAGCGAATGGGTCGGCTTCGACCAGTTCCAGCAGCTGTTCGGCGACCCGGCGTTCTGGGCCTCGCTGAAGAACACGATGTACCTGAGCTTCGTCCAGCTGATCCTCTTCTTCCCGATCCCCATCGCCCTGGCCCTGCTGCTCAACTCGGTGATCAGCGAGCGGGTCCGCAACTTCTTCCAGTCCGTGGTCTACCTGCCGCACTTCTTCTCGTGGGTGCTGGCGATCACGATCTTCCAGCAGATGCTCGGCGGCGCCGGCGTGCTCAACCAGTTCCTGCGCCAGCACGACATCGCCACCTGGGACATCATGACCAACCCGCACACCTTCGCCCTGCTGGTCACCTCGCAGGCGATCTGGAAGGAGGCGGGCTGGGGGATCATCGTCTTCCTCGCGGCGCTGAGCGCGATCAACAGCGAGCTGTACGAGGCCGCGGCCGCC
>NZ_JBFBDY010000550.1:0-4164 GCF_040683475.1 Kitasatospora sp. NPDC093558
GCGAGCCGGTCGAGGCCGCCGAGCAGCAGCACCGGACGGCCGGGCGTCTCGAACGGCCGGCGCCCGGCCGCCAGCAGGACCTCCAACTGCCCTTCGGGCACCGGCTCGACGAAGACGCGGGCGAGGAACCGGTCCGCGAAGGCGGCCAGGGCCGGGTCCTCGGGCAGGTTGTTCGCTGCGCCGACGCACACCCGCAGCGGGCTGGCCAGCACCGTGCGGCCGCGCCGGAACACCCGGTCGTTGAGCAGACCGAGCAGCGTGTTGAGCACCGCCGTCGAGCCGAGGAAGACCTCGTCGAGGAAGGCGAACTCGGCCTCGGGCAGCATCCCTTCGGTCGCGAACTCGACCTGGCCCTCGCGCAGTCGGCGCAGGTCGACCGGGCCGAACAGCTCGTTGGGCTCGGTGAACCGGCCGAGCAGGTACTCGAAGTACCGCCCGCCGAGCCGGCCGGCGACCCGCCGCACCGCCTCGGACTTCGCCGTCCCTGGCTCGCCGATCACCAGCGCGTGCTCCCCGGCGACGGCGCACAGCGCCACGACCTCGGCGACCGTCTCCCGGCCGATCAGCCCGCGCCCGGCGGCGGTCACCGCGGCCGCGACCAGCTCGGCGTCGGCGGCCAGGTCAGCGGGGGCGTACGGTCCCGTGCCGCGCCCGTCGCGAGTGGATCCGGATGCGGTGTCGAAACCGGACGTGCTGTCGGAATCGGACGTCGAGGTTGCCCCCGACCTCGCGGTGGCGCGGGTCGTCGGGGTGGAACGGGACGTCAGGGCGTCGGTCGCATCGGTGGCATCGGTGGCGTCGGTCGCATCGGTCGCATCGGTGGCGTCGGTCACGAGCACGGGAGTCTACGGGTGCTCCGATCATGCCCTCCATCGGGATTACCTTCGGTTTCCATTCAGGCCGCGCGAGGTGCCCCGGACGCGCTCACCCGATCCGGCCGAGCCGAGACCACAGCTCCTCGGCGGGGAAGCCCACGGGGACGGCCTGGTTGGCCCGCAAGAACACCCAACGAAATGATCTCCGAGGTGATTGGATCACTCCGAAAGCGTTGATCCGGGGTGTGCGGCGGCTCGGCCAAAACCGTGGGACATCGATGACGAGTTGTGGGCAGTGGTCGAGCCACCGCTGCCCAAGGTCGAGCGTCGGGTTCGGCATCCCGGGCATGGATTTTTTGTATGCGAGCATCGGCTCTGAACCAACTGCTGCGGTCGGTCACGGTGAGCGATTGGTCTCGTCGCAGAATTCGTGCGCGTTGCCTACCAGATCTGGACCCCGCCGCGGATCTGCGACGCCCGGCGGGCAGCGTCGAGGATGTTGTTCAGCCGATCGGCGATCTCGCCAACGCGCTGCGCGACGGGCTTGGGTGAGTCCATGTGAGTGGCCGGTCCCATCATTCAGAGGGCGATCGGCCGGTATGTGAGGGCCTCTTCGACGATCTGCTCTGCCGAGGCGTCCCGCAGTTCGGCCGGGGGATGGAAGATCAGGTCGCCGACCCGGGGATGCGACACGTTGGCTTCGAGGAGTTGCAGGTAGTAGTCGCTTTCCGGGTCGCCGGTCAGGAGTCTGCGGACGATCTCGACGAGTACGTCCCTGGTGATGTCCACGATCCGGGGCCGAGCCGGCCGGGCGGCCTCCAACGCGAACTGGGCCGGAGACCGGGTGCCGTCGTGCTCGGCGAAGTCGAGAGCCACGTAGTCGTGGCCTGTCCTCGCGTTGAAAGCCCTGATCTCCTCGGCCGCGCTCTCAGCCCCGCAGAGCACCGAGTCGGCGATCCGCAAGATCTCACGACAGAGCTCGTCCAGCCGCTGCGGACTCACCGACGGGGGCATCAGTTCCACTTCCGGATCCACGGCCCGGATTATGCCGTCAGCCTCCGGCATGCCAACGCGGCCTTCCAGGTGCCATCGCACCCAGCACCCGGATCTCCATGACGACCAACCCACGTCCAGACGCGTCGGCTGCCCCGACGACCACCGGTCGGCCGAGCGCCCCTCCGCCGGATGGCAGGGCACCCATCGTCCGCCTCCAAAACAGGGCGGACGGTTTGCCTGCACAAACCGATCAAGCTGTTTGTTTCTCGCTGAATGAACCGCCACCCGAGGGCCGGCGGACCCGCAGCCGTCAGCCGGCGTCCGCAGCGCCGCCCGTACCGTCCGCCTCCATCAGGGCGGCCACCTCGGCCGCCACCCGGGCCCCGCGGTCCGCCGCCAGGTCGAGTGTGGCGAGCACCCCGGGCATCGCGATGCTTGGCATGACGAGCTGGTACAGCCCGGCCACCCGACGCTCCAAGTCGGCTCGCCCGGTGAGCTTCTGGGACTGGATCTGCACCCCGGTCCACGCCCCCATCAGGAGCCAGGCGGTCTCGGCCGGCACCACGTGCGGCAGCAGTTCGCCCCGCTCCTTCGCCACCGCGAGCATCTCCTCCCCACGGTTGATCCAGCCCTCGAAGGCGCCGCCCCGCAGGTCGCCGAAGAGGTCCTGGCCGAGCGAGAGCCGTGCCCCCGCGCTCAGCAGCGCGTCCCGCGGCATCAGGTGCGCCAGCACCATCCCGGTGTCGACGAACTCCTGGAGCTTGCAGCTGCGTTCGGGCAGCGGCCCCCGCACGAACTGCTCCTCCACCACGCCGAGCGCGAGGTCGCGCTTCGAAGCGAAGTGGAAGTACAGCGCCCCGCGCGTCACGCCCGCGCGCGCGACGACCTCGCCGATGGTCGCGCCCTCGTAGCCAAACTCGTCGAAGACCGACGCGGCGGCCTCCAGGATCGACCGCCGGGTCTGGACCGCCCTCTCCTGCCGAACCAACGCCACCACCCCTGAACGTTCGGAGAACCAAACCAAACACCCCGCATCTTAACCGCACACGAATCGGCAGGTACCCCTCACAACAGCCTCCGGGTGCAGCAAAAACCGCGTGGACGGTATCGATCGGGAAGGAAGGCAACGGGCGGCTCGTCCCTCGGGCACGACTGGCTGGACTGCGAAATCACCGCCGTCTCCGCGGTGTTGACCGCCCGATACGTCACAGTTCTGACAGAACGTCACCTCATCGAGTGGGAGGCTTCTCTGGAGCGATGTCCCGCCGGGCGGCTTCTGGGTCGCCCTCTCCGACGCCGAGGACTCCGGCGTCACCGTCCGCTTCATCCTCTCGCCCGCCTCCGGCCAGATGAACTCCCGTTATTTCATGGTCGGTTGTTCACGGCGGGCGGCGCAGGACGGCTCAGCGAGCGGTCCGGCAGGACGAGTGCCAGCAGCAGAGCGGCCCCGCCGAGCATGAACAGCGCGAGGTGGTGCAGCCCTGCCGTCGTGGCGCCGTGCGGGAAGAACGCGGCGTTGGCCGCGGAGGCCGCCATCGCGCCCAGGTATGTGAACGTGCGCAGCAGGCCGGCCGCGGAGCCGATTCGGGCCGGGTCGGCCTGGTGGTAGAGGGCGGCCTGGTTGGCCAGTCCGATGAGCCCCTGCGGGATCCCGGCGAGCACGCCGACGGCGATCAGCATCCCGGTCGCGCTCCCCGCTCCGACCATCAACATGGCGCTACACGCAGCGAGTTGGACAAGTGCCCCGACGACCAGCTTGCCACGGACGGCCGCGCTGCGGCCGGTCACGGCTGAGACGGCCAGAGCCGCGCCCGAGAGCGGTAGAAGGACGAGTCCGGTGGTCGACGGCGTGAGTCCGCGCCCCTCCTCCAGCCATTGGGTGTAGCCGTAGAGGAAGGCGTAGGACGCGGTGTAGCCGAGGAGTTGGCGCAGGTAGGTGACGATCAGCGGACGGTTCCCGGCGAGCGTCCGCACGTCGATGAAGGGGTCGCGGGCGCGCAACTCCCGTACGGCGAAGGTGCAGGCGGCTGCCATGGCGGCCACCGGCAGGTACCAGTGGGCGGCTTGCGGCGCCATGAGGACGAGCATCAGGGCGACGAGCATCGCGGCGAACAGCGCGATCCCGGCGCCGTCGAGACGGGTGTCCGAACGCCGGGAACGGGCCGGTGCTTTCGGTAGCCGGACCGCGCCGAGCGCCAGGCAGGCCAGCGAGAGCGGCACGTTGACGGCGAAGACCGCCCGCCAGCCGCCGGCGCCGATCAGCAGCCCGCCGAGGGTGGGGCCGATGACGGCGACCGTCTGGTTGGCGACGGCGAGCGCGGTGAGCACGCCGGCCGGGCTGTCCCGGCCGGTC
>NZ_JBFBDY010000551.1:0-4164 GCF_040683475.1 Kitasatospora sp. NPDC093558
CCGAGCGCGTAAGGACGGCAGATGGCCCAGGAGTTGCCCGTGACCGCCCCGCAGGGCACCGCCGAGCCGCCGTCGGCAGCGCCCCCGAGCGGCGGCGTGACGGCGCTGCGGCTGGCCGCCGCCGTGGCCGGGGCACTGCCGGCGGTGGTGCTGCGGCTCGCCGGGGTGCACCCGTCGCCGGTGGCCGGGATGGCGCTGTTCGGGCTCGGGGTGCTGTCGGCGGCGCTGCTGCTCATGTGGGCCGCCGAGACCGCCCGCGCCGACATCTCGGGACCGCTCGCGCTCGCCCTGCTCGCGTTCATCGCCGTGCTGCCCGAGTACGCCGTCGACCTCTGGTTCGCGTACGCGGCGGGCACCCGCCCCGAGTACGCCGCCTACGCCGCCGCCAACATGACGGGCGCCAACCGGCTGCTCGTCGGCGTCGGCTGGCCGCTGGTGGCGCTCGCCGCGTACGTCGCCGCGCGCCGCCGCGGGGTGACGCCCGGGATCGGGCTACGCGAGCACCGCCGCATCGACACGGCGTTCCTGGGCGTCGCCGCGCTCGTGGCCTTCGTGATGCCCGCGGCGCGGCGGATCTCGTGGGTGCTCGCCGTCGTCCTGATCGCCTGGTACGCGTACTACCTGTTCCGGATCGGCCGGTGCAGCGAGACCGACGAGGAGGAGCTGGTCGGCGTCCCGGCCCGGCTGGCCGCCGCGCCTCGCACGCGCCGCCGGTTGACCACCGTCCTGGTGTTCGCCGTCGCCGCCGCGGTCGTCTTCGCGTGCGCCGAGCCGTTCGCGACCTCCCTGGTGGACGCGGGCGCCTCGCTCGGCATCGACCGCTTCCTGCTGGTGCAGTGGCTCGCGCCGCTCGCGTCCGAGGCGCCGGAGCTGATCGTCGCCGTCGTGTTCGCGTGGCGCCTGCGCGGCGACGACGGCCTCGGGGCGCTGTTGTCCAGCAAGGTCAACCAATGGACGCTGCTGATCGGCTGCCTCCCCCTCGCCTACCTCGCCGGGGGCGGCGGCGCGTCGCTGCCGCTGGTCGAACGCCAGGTGGACGAGGTGCTGCTGACGGCCGCCCAGACGCTCCTCGCCGTCGTCCTGCTGATCGACCTGCGCTTCCTGCCCTGGAAGGCGGGCCTGCTGTTCGCCCTCTTCGCCGTCCAGTTCGCGCTCCCCGGCGAGAGCGCCCGCCTGACGCTCAGCTGGGTCTACCTGGCCCTGGCCGCCCCCTTGTTGGCCCTCCGCTGGCGCGAACTGCGGCCCACGGCACGGGCGTTGGCCGGCCGGATCGAGGGCGACCCGCACTGACGAACGTCACCGCGCGGCGGCCCGGCGGTGCGCCAGCCGCTCCCGGAGGCGCGCGTGGCGGAACTGGTACACCGAGCCCGCCTGCCTGAGCACACCCCGCCGGTGCGCGTCCTGCAGGAACGCCGTCAACCGCCAGGGCAGCCGCCCTCGCGCCGCCAGGACGACGCGGGCCAGCAGGTACCGGCCCGGCTGCGAGCGGAGGAGGGCGACCAGCGAGACGTGCAGGCCGAAGACCGGCAGGAGCGCCGCCAGCCTGCCGGTCACACCGTGCGAGACGAGCAGCACGACGGTGACGACCGCGTACGTCACCATGGAACCCACCGTCAGGGCGGCCCCCGTGGCGCGTCGCAGCGCCCGGGCCGCCGACTGCGCGGGTGTCACGGCGTCATCGGACGTCGCCGCCCGGTCCAGCAGGGTGATCGCCCAGAGCCCCAGCGGCGGCGTGGGCGTCATGAGCAGGACGGCCCACAGGTATCCGCTCTGCACGCCCAGGGCCAGGAAGACGGCATAGATCAGGCCCAGCAGCGCCACCAGGGGCGTCAGCACGAGGACCAGCCCCAGCGGAGGGCGTCGCCACCGCCGGGCACGGCCACCGGACGGCCGGCGCGGGAGGTAACTGCGGGCCGCGACCGCGGCGTCCCCGTAGAAGTACCCTCCCAGCGCGGCGACGACGAGGGCGAACGCCGGCTGGGCCGGCGCGACCGGCAGGCCCGAGGCGAACGACAGGACCGCCCCGGCCAAACCGGCCGCCAGTCCGCGCTGCCAGGCCGGTGCCTCCACCTGCCACCACCCGATGTCTTCGGAGCCCCGGCCCCCGAGGTCCCCCGCGAGGCTGCCGACCCACCGCTCCGCGGCCGCGGCCGGCCAGCGGCGGTGCCGCCCCGGCCGGGCGGGCGCCGGCGGAACGTCGGGGAACGCGGTGGCGACCAGCCCGTCCAGCAGGTGGTTCTCGACGGCGACGGCGTCGGGCAGCGCCACGCGGTCCAGGAGAACGGCGGGATCGGCCGGCTCGGCGAGGTACACCGCGCGCAGCAGGCCGGCCATCAGCGGCGAGGTAAGGGCCGTGGCCAGCGGCCCGTCCGGCTCGGAGCGCAGCGCGTCGATCACCGGCCGCCACTGCTCGGCGCGGTGGTCCGGCACGGCGCCGCGGAGGTAGGCGGCGAGGTCCTCGACCGTCACCGGTTCGGCCTGGACGACGGCAGCCGACCGCAGGACGTCGGATTCCCGGACGGCGGCCCGGTACTCGTCCGTCCGGCAGGTCAGGACGACCGGGGAGTCCCCGGGCACGGTCTCGTTGAGCCGTCGCAGCGCCAACGTCCGCCGGTGCTGCGGGACTTCGTCCAGTCCGTCGAGCACGAGCAGCACCCGCTCCGCCTCGACCAGCCGGGCCGGTCCCTCCGGGCCTCCGAACTCCGCCCGCAGCAGCCGCGGGTACTCCTCGGCGATCCGCCGGGCGACCCACGCGTGCAGGTGTTCCGCGTCCGGGTCCCAGGAGGCCAGGGACAGCAGCACGGGCACCCGGTCGCCCGGCGCGAGGCGCGGGTGCCGGGCTAGCAGGGCCAGGACGAGCAGCACCGCGCTCGTCGTCTTCCCGCTCCCCGGCCCACCGAGGAGGACCAGCCGGCGCCGCTCCAACGCCAGGTAGGCGTCGGCCAGTTCGGCCGAACCGACGACGGCGGGCTCGCCCGCGTCCGGCTCGAACGTCCACCCGACGCGGAGCGCCGATGCGTCCCGGAGGCCCCGGACCCCGGCCTCGGCCCGCCACTGCGCCCCCACCATCCGGGCCAGTTCGAGCGCGGCCCGGTCCACCGGTGTGGCGGCGGCTCCCGGTGGCGTGATCGTGATGTTGTCGATGCGGCCGGCCATCACCACGCTGTCGGCCGAGCCGCCCGAGAAGTTGTTGTGCACCCGGCCCACGCCGCCCCCGTCGTCGCCCATGGCCCGAATGGTAGGCCGTTCGGCGGCTCCGCCACAGGGGGAGCCGGCCGACTCAGCCCCAGCTGCGGTGGTGCGGCAGCCGGTCGGCGGCGGCGGCCGACTGGCGCAGTTCGGTGGCGATCAGCGCCGCCTGGACGCGGCGCTCCACGCCGAGTTTGGCGAGGAGGCGGGAGACGTGGTTCTTGACGGTCTTCTCGGCGAGGTAGAGGCGTTCACCGATCTGACGATTCGTCAGTCCTTCCCCGATCAGCGCCAGCACCTCGCGCTCACGGACCGTCAAATCGAGTCCGGGCGCGGCAGGTTGGGCGGGTTCGGCGTCGCTGCGGAGGCGGTTGAGCAGCCGGGTGGCCGCGCCCGGGTCGAGCATCGAGCGGCCGGAGGCGACGGTGCGGACGGCGGCGACCAGGTCGGTGCCGCTGATCTGCTTGAGCACGTAGCCGGCGGCGCCCGCCATCACGGCGTCCAGCAGCGCCTCCTCGTCGTCGAAGGAGGTGAGCATCAGGCAGGCCAGGCCCGGCATGCGGGAGCGCAGCTCGCGGCAGACGGACACGCCGTCGCCGTCGCCGAGCCGGACGTCGAGCACGGCGACGTCGGGCCGCAGGGCGGGCACCCGCACGAGGGCCTGTTCGGCGGTCGCCGCCTCGCCGACCACCTCCAGGTCCGGCTCGCCGTCCAACAGGTCGTGCACCCCGCGGCGCACCACCTCGTGGTCGTCCAACAGGAACACCCGGACCGGCATCGCGCGACTCCACCTCTGTTCACCCCCGCCCACGGACGGCGGGGCCCAGGGCATCATCGCCGATCCGGCCGTCCGCCCCCAGGGCCCAAGGGCCTGTCTTCAAACCCCCGTCGTCCGCCCGAAGGGCGGGCCGGGCGGCGTTGGGGTGCGTGCATCGCAAGGCGGAGGAGGGAGTCCATGCGGAGCATCGGCGACCG
>NZ_JBFBDY010000552.1:0-4145 GCF_040683475.1 Kitasatospora sp. NPDC093558
GGGTTCGGGGACGGCCTCGACGCGGCGCTTGCGCCGCCCGGCGGCGAGCCGTTCGGCCTGATCGGTGGGCAGGGCCAGGCCGTGCTGGGTGAAGAAGTCCTCGAGAGCGCGGGCGAAAGGGCCCATCGATCGTCCGGGGAGGCGGGACCGTTCCAGCAGGGCCTGGGGCGAGTTGGAGTGCTCGTCCTGGAGGAGGCGGCCAAGATCGGTGATGAGTCCGCAAGCCCGGGACACGCAGAAGCGGGCGGCGACATGCGCGACGAAGGCCTCCAGCCATATGGGAGGGTTCGCGATCTGGTCGCGGAGGTGTTCGCCGCGGATGAAGGGGCGTCCCGGGTGCTTCTGCCAGCAGGGAGAGCACAGTCCCAGGCCGGCATGCCGCCGAAGCTCGCCGCACTCGCGGCAGACGCTCGGCGGCTTCTTGGGTGATCCCGGGTGAGAGCAGGGCCCGCACCAGCCGGTCGCCTCGCGCAGGTAGCCCGGTTTGGCGCAACGCGGACACGGCCGCTGGGCCTCCAGCCGCTCGGTATTGCGGCGGCAGTCCCGGCACAGACGGTTGCCGGCCGCGCGGACCGGATGGCCCACTGTTCGCAGACACGCGAGCAGATGATGCACCGGCCAGTCTCTTGTCGGAGCAGGCGGCTCTTCCCGCAGGATGGACAACTTTCCTTCGTAGCCTGATCGTTCATTCTCCGCTGGCATCGGCAGCAGTGCTGGCGATCACGAAGGCCGATCGGGGCGCCACAGGTGACGCAGTCGCGTTGCTTCTTGCCCATCGAGCTCTCCGCCGGTCACAGGGGCGGCATTGACCGGCCACGTCCGGAGGCTGCCTTCGGCAGCTCGGCGACGGGCCGGGGCGGCGCGATGGGCCGCTCGACGGGGGTGGTGTCGATCTCGATCAGGTCGTTGGGGGTGCACTCGAGCGCGGTGCACAGCGCGGCCAGGGTGGTCATCTTGACCTGCGAGGGCTCCTTGGTGAACAGTGCGGACACCGAGGCGGAGGACAGTTCCAGGCCGGCCTTCTCGGCCAGCAGCCGCCGCAACTCGGTGCCGGTCCAGACCTCGCGCTGGGCGGCGGCCATCCGTAGTCGCCATCGGATCTTCATGCCGTGGTGCCCTTCTCGGTCAGCTCGGCCAGGGTGCTGGCGACGGCTCGCTGGTAGGCGTCCTCGATGAACGTTGCGGACGGTCGGACATAGCGCATGGTCGAGCTGACCGTCCAGTGACCGAGCATTTGCTGGATCGCCACCAGGTCGACGCCGCGTTCGTAGTTGTGGGTCGCGCAGGCCCGCCGCAGGGCATGAGGGCTGAACCGCTCTGCAGGCGGGCGCCCTTCGAGTTCCATGAGATAGCGGAGCCGGTTGCGGATGGTCCCGCGATGCAGCGGCCCGCCGGACTCGTCCGCGAACAGCACCGGCGAGTCGGGAAACCTCCCACGGACGTCCTCCAGAAACCAGCGCAGCACCAGGTCCAGGCCGTCGAGCATGGGCACCCAACGCGGCCGCGGTCCGGAGGTGTGGGCGCCCTTGCCGAAGCGGACGTGGAGCTTGCCGAACGGGCCGCGGGTGAAATGCAGGTCCGGTTTCTCCAGCAGTGAGGCCTCCTCCGAGCGGAGCCCGGCGTGATACAGCGTTCGGAACAGTGCATAGTCCCTCGCGGCGGGTCCGTACTTCCTGGCGGTCGCGATCCGCTGCTTCATGAAGTCGAAGAACTCGTCCACCCGCTCCGGGGTCGGCGGCGGCGCCAGGGCCGGGGAGTCATCACCAACATGCCGGGATGCGTTGAAATCGTCGACGGGGCAGATCAGTCGGACCCCGAACGCGGCCTCGATCTCGGCCGCCTTCCGGGCCTGCAAGAACCGGTGGAAGCCCTTGAAGATCTGGACATACTCGCGGCGGGTCGAGGTTGCCCGGCCCTTCATCGCGAGGTCACCGACGACGCGGTCAATGTCCTCCGGGGTCACCTCCCACGCCGGCCGCCCCAGTGCGGCGAGCGTCCGCTCCAGCAGGCCGATGTCGTTGTCGATCGTCACCGGACTGAATCCGCGGGCCCGCCACGAGGCGACGAACGCGTCCACGCACGCCGTCTCGAACTGCCACGGGTCCGTGGCCAGCGGTCCCTGCGGGACGCCCCCGCCCGCGATGACGTGCAGTCTCACCTCGGTCACCGGTACACCTTCCTCGCGCCTGAACGGTCAAGGCAGCACCTTGAAAACCAGGTCTCTGCCGCGAGAACCAACGAGGACCGCAGGAACAGGAAACGGCCTGGTGGCAGCGGCAACTCGTGTGAGGGAACAAGTGCCAGCCCCAGATGAGTGGGACAAGACCTTCGGTGATGCCCGCCTCTGCGCGGCCATCGCCGACCGGATCACCTTCCGCTGCACGCTGATCCAGACCGGCACCGAGTCCTACCGCTACCAGGCCACTCAGGAATCCCTCTTCACCACTCAGAGCTGACAACCCGCCAGGCAGCACGAAGGACTGACTCCCACCGATGGCTGGCTCTGAGCATAAGAAGCGGTTCTGGCTCAGCTTTTGTTTGCGCCGTGAGGCGCCGTTGGTTCAGTGCTGGAGAGCGCAGTCATCCGCTGCCAGGTGCAGGTGTCGAAGGGTTTCCAGTTCGGTGGTGGGGAAGGCGTGCAGCTGCCACTTCTGGAGGTAGCCGTCCTCGCCGTGGGTTCGCCGCACCTTCTCGGCAGCCATCAGGACCGCATGCGCCAGGGAGGTGCGAGGACGTGTGGACGTCCACACGAGGGTGCCCTTCCCGTCCGGTGTCTCGAAGCTCGTCAACATGTCCGGGAAGCGACGGATCGTGATGTGCACGTCACTGTTTCGGCGACGAAGAATCCACCGTGCCTCTGCCGGTTCAAGGTCGAACGAGAACCGCTGGATGCCATGGGGGCCGTAGAGGCCCGACACGCCTTTCAACAAGTCGGCGAGCGCGTTTGTGCAGTAGCTGACGATGTCCCGGTGCTTCGTCGAGCCGTCCCAGATCCTGCACGTCGCCCAGCCGGAGCCGCTCAGTTCCCAGCTGAAGTGCAAGGACCTCGTCACTGAACCCCCCTGATCGTCTGCGGACAACGCTACAGCGGTGCTGAAGACGGGGGGACGGCCGGGTACGCCACGCGACAGCCAGCTGGACCAGTGCGTCAGGCACTCCGAGGAACCCAACGGGCTCGATCACGGCATGCTGTCGCAGTGCTCTCGCTTCGTGTGGGGCGGGCCCTGGCCACGACTTGTCAGGGAGGCAACCCGGGCCCGCGACCACACGTTATCGACGACGCCGACCCGGTCTTTTCGGACACTCCGCCCAGACCCGCCCGGTCACCCGATCAGTGGCTCCCATTCCCGCCGAAGTGGCCCCCGAACTCACCGAAGAGCACCCATACAGGGCGAGTACACCACCGCCACGACGGTCTACACCCGGCTCCCGTTCACACCGAAGCAGTGGCTCTCATATGACCCGACAAAATCAGGCGTGGATCTTTGTGTGGTGGGGGTGGTGGGGTGGGGTGGTGGTGAGTGTTGTGAGTGCTTCGTGGAGGAGGGCCTGGCGTTGTTTGGGTAGGTGGGTGAGTTGTGGTGAGTGGCTGGATTCTTCGAGGGCGTTTGCGAGGCGGGTGGCGTAGACGTGGGGGTTGACTGTGAACAGCGGTCGGTGGACGTCGAGTCCGGCGGGGGCGTGCAGTATCCGTGTGTCGTGGCTTATGAGTCGCATTCGTGCCCTGAGTATCAGGTCCCGGTCCACGTCCGTGTGCATGTGCATGTGCGTCAATCCTCCTTGTGTGCCTGTTTTTTGGCCCGCCTCCGTTACCGGCGCAGCACGAGGTGCGTGCCGGCTCCCGTGGAGGGGGGCCGGTACGTGGCCGGGTGGGGGTGGATGCCGACGAGTCTGCGGCCGGGTGGCCGGGGCCCGCAAGGTGAAACCCGGGTGGTCTGTGTCCTACCGCAACCACCCGCGGGCCTGGCAGGATTGGACTCGCCACACGCCCCGTACGGGCTCTGCCGGGAGAGCGTTTGCCGCTCCGGCGCCGACGCGGCACGGTGATCGGCGACGGGTGCGGTCGGCCGGGTCCGGTGAAGCAGGAAGGGGGACTTGGCGGTGTGCCGCGCCTGTCCGGCCTGCGCGCGCTGTCGCGCGAGCCG